>JBPCLD010000123.1:0-7042 GCA_051003655.1 Candidatus Limnocylindrales bacterium
ATCCTGGCCGTCGAGCAACAAGAGCAGGTCGCCGAATGGGCGCGCGAGGCGTCGTTCGTCTCGTCGGTCAGCAGCCTCCCCATGCCCGACCGAACACCCGCGGCGCGACGCAAGATCGAACGCGAAGAAGCGTGATCCCCGCCTCGTGCTAGCCTCCCGGCCGTGGACCTGAACCTTTCCCCAGAGCACGAGCTGCTCCGTCGGACGCTGCGTGACTTCCTCGCCAAAGAGGTCGAGCCGGTCATCGACAAGCACGAGAAAGAGCGTCGCTTTCCAGCCGAAATCGTCCAGAGGCTCGGCGAGATGGGGATGCTCGGCATTCCCTTCCCCGAGGACGAGGGCGGCGCCGGGCTTGACACGCTCGCCTATGCCATTGCGATCGAGGAGATGTCCCGCGTCTGGGGCTCGCTCGGCATCATCGTCGCCGCGCACACGAGCCTCGGCTGCAACCCCATCCACCTGGCCGGCACGGACGAGCAGAAGAAGCGTTTCCTACTGCCGATGGCGGCGGGCAACGTCATCGGCGCCTTCGGCCTGACCGAGCCGGAGGCTGGGTCGGATTCGGGCGGCACGCGGACGACCGCCAAGCTCGAGAACGGTGCGGACGGTGGGACCTGGGTGCTGAACGGCCGCAAGCGGTTCATCACCAACGCCGGTCAGGCAGGGACCTATGTCGTGACTGCTCGGACTGGTGACCGCGATGACGGTTCGGCCGACATAAGCGCCTTCATCATCGAGGCCGGCACACGTGGTTTCAGTATCGGTCGCCTCGAGGAGAAGATGGGACTGCATGCGAGCGCCACCGGTGAGCTGCTGTTCGAGAACGCCAGGATTCCCGCCGACCAGATACTCGGCGCCAAGGGCGACGGCTTCAAGATCTTCCTGAAAACGCTCGATGGCGGCCGTATCTCTATCGGCGCCATGGCGCTCGGGTTGTCGCAGGCGGCGCTCGATGCGTCGGTGACCTACGCCCGCGAGCGTAAGCAGTTCGGCCGGCCGATCGGCAGCTTCCAGGGCGTTGCGTTCATGGTTGCCGACATGGCCACCGAGGTCGACGCCGCACGGCAGATGGTGTGGCGCGCCGCCTGGCTCAAGGATGAGGGCCGCGACTACGGAGTCGCCGCCGCCGAGGCGAAGCTGTTCGCGTCCGAGGTGTCACAGCGGGTAACGAACATGGGGATTCAGGTACACGGTGGATATGGCTACGTCGAGGAATACAAGGTCGAACGTTATCTGCGCGATGCCAAACTGACGGAGTTGGGAGAAGGCACAAGCCAGATCCAGAGACTAGTTATCGGTAGAAACATTCTCGGCCTGAGGGTCGAGTAGAAGCCCACACCAAGAGGAGACAGCCGTGAGTGTTGCCCGAGTAACCGAGATCAGCGCGACGTCCGAGAAGAGCTTCGAGGACGCAATCAAGCAGGGCATTTCGCGCGCCGCCAAGACGCTGCGCAACGTCAAGGGGGCGTGGATCAAGGAGCAGCAGATCGATATCGAAGGCGAGACGATCACGCGCTACCGCGTGAACATGCTCATCACCTTCGTGCTCGAGGACTAGGTCGCCCGGCGCTGTCGGAGCGCCTCGTAAAAAAGGACCGCTGCGGTCGCCGAGACATTGAGGCTGTCGGCGACCCCGAGCATTGGCACGCGCACCGACGCGCGGGCGAGCTCACCCCAGGCATCCGATAGCCCGCGCGCCTCGCTCCCCAACGCGATAGCCACTGCGCCGCTGTAGTCGGCATCCGTGTAGTCCACGGAGCCGTCGACGCGGGCGGCAATGATGGCGATGTCGCGGTCGCGCAGCCAGCCCAGCACCTCGCCCGTGGACGCCACCGACACGCGGACGGCGAACACCGTGCCCAGGCTGGCGCGGATGATGTTCGGGTTGAACAGGTCCGTGGCGGAGTCGGCGACGATCACCGCGTCGACTCCCGCGCCATCGGCGGTGCGCAGGATCGCCCCCAGGTTGCCCGGTTTCTCGACGCCCTCGATGATCGCGATCAACGGCTCGGGCGGCAGGATCATGTCAGCAAGCGTGCGCAGCGGCGTTTCTGCAACGGCAACCACCCCGTTCAGCCTGTCACCGTAGGCGAGCTTTTCGAAGGCGTCGCGGCTGAGCTCGAGGACCGGCACCGACTCTTCGCGCAGGCGTTCGAGGAGTGTATGCGCTTCGGGCTCGAGCAACAGCTCGGGCAGCACGAAGGCCTCGCGCAGGACCGCCCCGCCCTGTAGCGCACGCAGCGTCTCGCGCACTCCGTCGATGAGTGTCAGGCCGGCGCGGTCCCGCTCACGTCGTCCGCGCAGGCGAACGGCAGACTTCAACCGCGGATTGGCGGCGCTCGTGATTTGTTTCATCTGCCGTGGGCAGCCGTCCGAATGGCCTCCACGGCGGCCGGGTTCTCGAGCGCCGACAGGTCGCCCGGATCAACGCCCAGGTACGCAGCGCGGGCCACCCGGCGCATGACCTTGCCCGATCGCGTCCGAGGCAAGTCGCTGACCACGTGGATTGCCTCGGGCTTGAGCGCCTTGCCGAGCTGCTCGACGACCTTGTCCGAGACAGAGCGGCGCAGGTCGGGATCGTCCACCTCACCTGGGCGCAGCCGTATGAAGACGATGATCGTCTCGCCCTTGATGTCGTGCGGGATGCCAACCGCGGCTGCTTCCAGGACTGCCGCGTGGGCCACCGCCGCGCTCTCCACCTCGGCCGGCCCGACGCGCTTGCCGGCGACTTTCAGCGTGTCGTCCGAGCGGCCCTGGATGAACCAGTAGCCATCCCGGTCCACCATCGCCCAGTCGCCGTGGACCCACGTACCCGGTATGCGCGACCAGTACGTCTCGAGGTAGCGCTCCGCGTCATTCCAGAAGCCACGGGTCATACCGGGCAGAGGCTGGCGCAGCACGAGCTCGCCGACCTCGCCGCGGACGCTGTTGCCAGCCGCATCGATCACGTCCGCCGCCGTGCCCACCGAAGGTCCGCCAAACGAGCACGGCTTGATCGGTGTCATCAGGTTGCAGGAGACGATGCCGCCGCTCACCTCTGTCCCGCCGCTGTAGTTGATCAACGGCAACCGCCCGCCGCCGACGTTGTTGAAGAACCACCACCACGACTCGGGATTCCACGGCTCGCCGGTCGAGCCCAGCACGCGTAGGCGCGAAAGGTCGTGGCCGCGCACGGGTTCCTCACCGTGCGCCATCAGCGCCCGAATCACCGTCGGCGAGAGGCCGAGGTGGGTAACGCCGTGGCGGGCAACCAGAGCCCAGAGTCGGTCGGGAGAGGGGTAGTCGGGCGCACCCTCATAGAGCACCAGCTCCGCGCCGAGGAGGAGGGCGCCGGAGATCGCCCACGGGCCCATCATCCAGCCCAGGTCGGTGAACCAGAACAGCCGATCGCCCGGGCCCAGATCGAAGCAGTGGGCGAGATCCTGCGCGCCCTTGATCGGGAATCCGCCATGGACGTGGACAGCGCCCTTTGGCCGGCCGGTGGTACCCGAGGTGTAAATGATCATGTAGGGCGTCTCGGGGTCGGTCTCGGTAGTCTCTGCGAGCGGACGTTCGACGGCAGCCATTTCCTCCGACCACCAGTGATCCCGACCTTCCAGCCAGCCTATTTCTGACGGGTGCCGATTCAGGCGCCCGACCACCAGCACGCTGACGACAGAAGGCGCCAGTGCCACGGCGTCGTCTGCGGTCTGCTTCATCGGCACTCGCGAGCCGCGCCGGAGGGTTCCGTCCGCCGTGATCAGCAGCTTGGCGCCCGCATCGTTGAGCCGGCTCGCGACCGCCGGTGCGGCGTAGCCGGAGAAGATCGGCACGTAGATCGCCTTGAGCTTGCCGAGGGCGAGGACGGAGATGACCGTCTCGGGCAGCAGCGGCATGAAGATGCCGACGCGGTCACCTTCGCCGATGCCCAGGCTGGCAATCATCGCCGCGGCCCGGTCGACCTCGTCCTTGAGCTCGGCGTTGGTCAGTTTCCGTACGGTGCCGTCCTCGCCCTCCCACGTGACCGCCGCGCCGCCGGGATCAGCCGCGGCGCGCGGATCGACGGCCGCCGCCGCGTAGTTGAACGCGCCGCCGCTCCACCAGCGCGACCACTCGACGCCTCTGCTCGTGTCGAGAATGCCACTCGGTTTCCGCTGCCAGGTGAGTGCCAGATCCTCGGCCGCGGCCCCCCAGAACCAGGCCGGATCACGCTCCGCGTGGCGCTGGAGAGCCTCCAGGTCCGACTCCCCTGTTGATCGGATGAATCTGCCGAGGCGGGTCCTTTCGGCTGCGTCGGCGACGGGCCGCCAGGCAGAGTCCGGAACGTCGCGTCCAAAGATCGGCCAGTCGCTGTTCGGCATCGCTCGCATCCTATCCGGGCAGTCCGCCCGAATTGAGCTAGCCACCAGTTTGCGCCCGGTCGCATCTACACCGGGATTTCAGTCACGCTGCCCTCGTTGATCGCATAGAACCATGGGCCCGGTCCGCGGTCGTGAACGATCTCCTCCAGCCGGTCCCACCAACGCACAATGCGAACGAGATACTCCCAATTGCTCAGATCACGTTTGCCCGCAATCCAGAACACGCGGAGACCGTGTGTCCTGAAAGCTGCCAGCTCGGCTGGCTTGGTCCGTATGTGACGGTCGCGGCTGATGACAACAAGGCCGAGTAGAGCCACGGTCGGCATCCAGTCCGTATCAAGTGTGCCAGTCGGCACTGAAGGGATGCGGGCATGACCCGGGTGGACCAGATCGCGTCTAGCGGCAGCGAGGCACTTGCCCAACCCCAACGACGTCTCATCCACGAAGTAGCGGAGGCCCCGGGGACCTGTCGCCATTTAGGCTGCCTGTTGAACTTCTCGCCCTCGGAGCAACTCGTAACGGATGGCCTGCCAGACCTGCTCATCGCTGAGCTCGTATAGCTCCGCAATCGTTGAGGCTTCGTCTCCGGCACGAACTTGCTCGGCGATGATGGCGGTCGGAACGCTTCGGACGACCGGCTCGCCGAACTGACGTAGTGGGTCGATCCATACGTGCGTAAGGTCCGGAAGAGGGTTCATGCGTCGCACTATCTTCGCGTCGCCGAAATCGACCGATTGGACGAACTGGTCGGCCGGCGCACTGAGGACGAGTTGGTCGTTCCGGACCACAACGAGCTGAAGCGGCTTCTCGAGGTGAACCTCCTCCTGCACACGCATCACCAGTTCCCTGCCGCCTTCTTCCAGCCAGGGGCGGGCATGGGCCAGTGGATATAGGCGATTGAACCGCTCGCGTAGACGCTCGACGGCTGGCCGCATCCGATAGATCGGTACGCCTGAGTCACGGAACTCGGACAGTAGCCTCGCCTCGATGAACTCGCCCCACGTCACGAGGTCGTCGCCCGACGACTCCAGCCGCACGATGGGCGGGTAGGCCTTGCCAGCTCGCACATAGCCGTCGATCCAGCGGCGGGCAGTGCCTGAACGCAACCTCAATATCCAGTCAACTTGGCCCATGCCATAAACGGCGCGAGCTAGTAGATCGATCGGGTCCGGCATGTGACACTCTCCGATGGCATGGCGTCGATCGCCAGTATGGCAGCGCGCCTGTGACGACTGTCTGTCACTCGAGAGTGGCCATGACACGCGCTCCGAGTAAGACACGGCGGTTGGACATCACCGTGTTGGCTGTTGCTACGCTGGCGTCTGTGGCGCCCGTCAAACCCGAAGCTCATGCACGCGAGCAGATCGATCGGCAACTGACTGATGCCGGCTGGCTGGTCCAGGATCGCGCGGCGGCCAACATCCATGCAGCGGCTGGGATCGCCATCCGCGAGTTCCCGCTCAAGGGCGGGCCGGTCGACTACATGCTTTATGTGGACGGGGCCGCGGCGGGGGCGGTCGAGGCGAAGAAGGAAGGCTGGACGCTCTCCGGCGTCGAGGCCCAGTCGAGGCGTTACAGCGAAGGCCTACCCGACGCCCTGCCCGCCTACCGACGCCCGCTGCCCTTCCTATACGAGTCGACCGGTGTCGAAACGCAGTTCACCAACCTGCTCGACCCCGAGCCGCGCAGTCGCGTGGTCTTCACCTTCCATCGGCCGGAAACCCACCGCGAATGGTTCCAGCAGGCCGGCTACGAGCAGAGTAGACGCGCCCTCCCCGGCGTCGCGGAGTCACCGGCACCGTACTCCGAGGGCGACACGCTCCGCGCCAGGCTCAAGACCCTCCCGCCACTGGACACCGGCGACCTCTGGCAAGCACAGATCACCGCCATCGAGAACCTGGAGCAGTCGCTGGCGCAGAACAAGCCCAGAGCCCTGATCCAGATGGCCACCGGCTCCGGCAAGACGTTCACCGCGGCGAATTTCACCTATCGGCTGGCGAAGTACGGCAAGGCCAAGCGCATCCTGTTCCTGGTCGACCGCGGCAACCTGGGCCGCCAGGCGAGGAAGGAGTTTGAGCAGTTCGTCACGCCCGACGACGGCCGCAAGTTCAGCGAGCTGTACGTCGTCCAGCACCTCAACTCGAACGTGCTCGACCCGACAGCCAAGGTGGTGATCGGCACCATCCAGCGCATGTACTCCATGCTCCAGGGCCAAGAGGAGCTGCCGGAGGAGGCCGACGAGGTTTCGAGCTTCGAGGCGGCACCGACCCTCACCAAAGAACCGCTGCCGGTCGCCTACAACCCCAAGATCCCGATCGAGACGTTCGACGTGATCGTCACCGACGAGTGCCATCGGTCCATCTACAACCTGTGGCGCCAGGTGCTCGAGTACTTCGACGCCTTCGTCATCGGTCTGACGGCCACGCCGTCCAAGCAGACGCTCGGCTTCTTCAACCAGAACCTGGTAATGGAGTACGACCACGAGCGGGCGGTGGCCGACGGCGTCAACGTCGACTTCGACGTGTTCGAGATCCGGACCGAGATCACGCAGGGAGGCGCGAAGGTGGATGCCGGCCTGGTCGTCGACAAGCGCGACCGCCAGACGCGCCAGCGCCGCTGGGAGCAGCTCGACGAGGACTTCACCTATGACGCCAGCCAGCTGGACCGCGCGGTCGTCGCCCAAGACCAGTTGCGGACCGTGA
>JBPCLD010000124.1:0-5247 GCA_051003655.1 Candidatus Limnocylindrales bacterium
CGGCCCTCGGCGCCGAGCATGTAAGCGGCCGGGACCTCGACGTCGTTGAGCTCGAGCGGCGAGATGTCCAGCGCACGCAGGCCAAAGGTCAACCAGCGCTCGCCGATGACGACGCCTGGTGCATCCGTGGGGACCAGAAACCAGCTCATCGTGTCGGTGGCACGCGTTCCTTCCGGCCCGGTCCGGGCCACGACGATAACGTACTGGGCGGCGCGGATGTTCGAGCTGTACTCCTTGCGCCCGCGCAGGACGTAGCTGTCGCCGTGACGCGTCGCCGTTGTGCTCAGTGCAAGCAGGTCACTGCCGGCCGCCGCCTCCGACGCGGCGAAGGATGTGACGACCGGCTCCTCCAGGCAGCGTTTCAGAAACTGATCACGTTCGGCCGGCGGCAGGTACGACAGCACTACCCGGTTGAAGAAGACCGGCAGCATCAGGTGGCTCGCGAACGAGGCACAGGCGTAGCTGAGCTCCTCCGCCAACATTGAGGCCGTGGCGACGAAGTCGTCGCCGGTGGTCCCAGACAGGAATTGTGTCGCGACACCCGATTCGTGGAAGCGCTGCGAGATCGAGGGCGGGAGCATGCGTTCGCGTTCGGCCTTTTCGACGAACGGCTCGATCTCCGCGCGCGCGAATCCGCCGGCCCATTCCAGCAGCTCCTGTTGTTCGGTCGTCAGAGGCCATGGAAACATGTTGGGCTAGGCGGCCGATGCGGGGGAGGAGGGTCGTGTAGTTATCTGGGTAGCTCCCCATGGCTGAGACGATCTGGACGCTAGCGGACGGCGGCGCACACGACAGGGTAGCGGTGACGGGCCTGAGTTTGTCAGAAACGTCTGTCAATACTCCCGGTGAGTATTGACAAGATCGGTCGCGGCTCTTGTCAAGGCCCTTGTCAAGGGGTAAAATGCCTGCAGTGAGCCTTGTCAAGAGTTGACAAGGCCATACGTGTGTCCGGCAGGTCCCAGGCGGGCGATCGCCAGAACGACACGGGCGGCCATCTTGCCGCGTCCCACGAATAGCAGTAACTCGAATAGCAGCAACTCATTGACCGGAGGCCTACCACGTCCGTTGGCGTAGCCGCAGAGATCAAACAGAAGATCAATCTCGTCGATCTCATCAGCGAGACCGTTCAGCTTCGGAAGGCTGGCGCCTCGTTCAAGGGCCTGTGCCCGTTCCACGGTGAGAAGACCCCCTCGTTCACGGTTACGCCCGCGCGCGAAACGTGGAAGTGCTTCGGTTGTGGCCGGGGAGGGGACCTGTTCAGTTTTGTGATGGAGCGCGACACGATCGATTTCCCGGAGGCACTCCGTCGCCTGGCCGGGCGCGCCGGCGTGGAGCTGAGTGAGAAGTCGAGTCGCGACGACGCGCAGCGCAAGCGCCTTCGTGACGCGCTCGATTCGGCGATCGCCTTCTATCACCGTGTGCTGACCGAGAGTCGGCACGGCCAGCCGGCGCTCGACTATATGCGCAGCCGTGGGTTCACGGAGGGCACGCTCGCAACGCATCAGATCGGTTTCGCCGTCGATGCGTGGGAGACGCTCAGTCGCGCGCTCGTCGACAAGCGTGGCTTCACCGAGCAGGAGCTCGAGGCGGCCGGGCTGGTCGCGCGGCGCCAGGGCCGTCGTGGCGTGTACGACCGTTTCCGCGGCCGGATCATCTTCCCCATCCGCGACGCCTCGGGCAATGCCACGGGGCTTGGCGGCCGCATCGTTGGCGCTGCCTCGGAGCGCGGCGAGACCGGACGCGATTCCGGCCCCAAATACCTCAACTCACCACAGACATTGCTCTTCGACAAGAGCCGCACGCTGTACCTCATCGACCGCGCCAAGTCGGCCGTTCGCAAGCAGGGGGTGGCCGTGCTCGTCGAGGGCAATACCGACGCGCTGATGGCCCATCAGCAGGGTTTCGAGAACGTCGTCGGCACGCTCGGAACCGCTTTGACCCCGGCGCAGGTTGAGCTTGTGACCCGATACGCGCCACGGATCGCGCTGGCTTACGACGTCGACGCGGCTGGGCAGGGCGCGGCCACGTTCGGCGCAACAGAGCTTTCCGCGCTCGTGGGCGAGATCGAGCGCAGCGCTCACCAGGGGCGCCTCACGGACGTCGGCGTGGTTCGGCTGCCTGACGGCAAGGACCCAGACGAGGTGATGCGTGACGATGCCGAGGGCTGGCGCAAGGCGACGAGCGAGCCGCAGCCGATCGTGGAGTACCTGATCGACACGTTTGCGCGCCGGCACGATCCGCGCACCCTGGCTGGCCGCGAGAAGCTGGTCGCCTCGGTCATGCCGACCATCCGACGGGTCACAAACCCCACGCAGCGCGACGGCTATCTGCAGCTGCTGGCGCGACGCAGCGGCGTCGAGGAACGCGTCCTGCTCGAGGAGCTGCGCCGGCCGGAGCAGGTCGCCCGGGTGACTGGTCGGCCTACTGACTCGCACGTCGGTGCGAAGATCAACCTCGAAGCCGTTCTTTCCAGTCCGGATGCGCTGGATCCCGAGGCCGTGGCGAGGACACTCGAGCCGGTCGAATCGGCCCTCCTGCGAGTCCTCCTCGTCCGTCCCCACGTTCGAAACGACCTCGCAGGACGACTGTCGGCGGATCTATTTGTGACCACGCCAGCACGCGAGCTGTGGCGCCGCATCGACGCGACGCCGGCCGCCGGGTTCGACCGGTCGGCCTTCGTCGAGTCGCTGGATCAGACTCTCGCAGCAGTGGCCCGGACACTCTTCGCGCGAACTGACCCGCTTCCCGACGACGACGGCGCGTTGCGTCAGTCAGTCGAACAGAGCCTTTTGGGCCTGGAGCGGAACCGCATGACAGAACGGCTCGAATTCGTCCGCGCCGAGCTCTCCGAGGCGGAGGCCGGCAATGAAAACGAAACTGCCGAGCGCCTGCGGCGCGAGGTTCTGGACCTTCAGAAACAACGCCTCGATCTGGATCGACGGCGCGAGACAACGACCGTACTCAACCAACGAAGAAACCCAACACAGGCCGCAGCGGCCGCAACAACCGGAGGTAGGGCATAACCATGGATGTAGGTGACAAGCAGCTGGTAGCCAGCGTTCTCGAGCGAGGCAAGCGTCGGCGCGACGACGACGGCATGCTCGACAACAAGGACGAGCTCGAAGAGCAGGGCAACGGAATTTCCGCCGCCGCGGAGCTCGGCGTCGATGTCGCAATTGACGATGCCGACAAGACACCGTGGGAGGAGCCGCCGGCAAAGCTCAACCCGCAGGTGGCCGAGGAGCCAACAGCAGAGGAGCTGGACGCGATCGCCGCCGACATGATCGGCATCGACGATCCCGTCCGTATGTACCTCAAGGAGATCGGCAAGGTGCCGCTCCTGAATGCCGAGGAAGAGGTCGTCCTGGCCAAGGCGATCGAGCTCGGCGAGCAGATAATCGACGAGCCAGAGAAGGCCGTGCTCTCACTGTGGGAGTGGACGAAGAACGAGACCGAGGCCAAGTCGCGCGAGAAGCACCCGCAGCATCGGCTGCCCTATCGCGACGAGACAGACCGCATCGTGCGCGGCGCATTCGCGGCCGCCGAGAAGGACGGGCTGCTTCAGCCCACGCCCGATTTCCACTTCGTCAAGGCTTCCAAGACGGTGGAAGCGGACACCACCAAGGCGACGATCAAGGAAGCCAGGGCCATCGTCGCCGTGTACAACGAGGCACCAAACGCCGAGAGCTTCACGAACCTGGTCGACTTTGCCTTCAGGGCCGTCCATTCGTCCGATAGCGAGGCACACGACAACACGGCATTGCGCGCGCTCTACGACTGGACACGCGAGGTGGGTCACGAGGCGCTTCGACGCTGGATCCTGGGCGGCCACGACCCAGAGCTCATCACCGAGATGGGCTGGACCCTCGAGCAGGACCTGTCCCTCAAGCCGCGCGATCGGCGTGGTGTGTTGGTGCGTATCGGTCGCGAGGGCCGAGAGCAGCTGACGTCGGCCAACCTCCGGCTGGTCGTTTCGATTGCCAAGAAGTACATCGGCCGCGGCATGTCGTTCCTGGACCTGATCCAGGAGGGCAACATCGGCCTCATCCGCGCGGTCGAGAAGTTCGACTACGAGAAGGGCTTCAAGTTCTCCACGTACGCCACGTGGTGGATCCGGCAGGCCATCACGCGCGCCATCGCGGACCAGGCGCGGACGATCCGCATTCCGGTCCACATGGTCGAGACGATCAACCGCCTGATCCGCGTGTCACGTGGTCTGCTCCAGGAGCTGGGCCGCGAGCCAACCGTCGAGGAGATCGCCGAAGCGATGTCCCGCGGTCAGGAGGTCGTTGTCACGCCCGAGAAGGTGCGCGAGATCATCAAGGTGTCACAGGAGCCGGTCTCGCTGGAGACTCCGATCGGCGAGGAGGAAGATTCGCACCTCGGTGACTTCATCGAGGACCGCGCGGCGCTCGCGCCGGCCGAGGCGGCCTCGCACCAGCTGCTCAAGGAGCAGGTCGAGGCTGTGCTCGACTCTCTATCGGGCCGCGAACGTCGCGTGCTCCAGCTCCGGTTCGGGCTGGAGGACGGCCGTGCCCGGACCCTCGAGGAGGTGGGCAAGGAGTTCAACGTGACCCGTGAGCGTATCCGCCAGATCGAGGCGAAGGCATTGCGCAAGCTGCGCCACCCGTCCCGGTCGCGCAAGCTCAAGGACTACCTCGAATAAACCCAGGTGCCCCAACCGCGTGGCAGGGCCGCGTGGCATGGGCCCGGTGGCGCTGTTGCTCGTGATGCAACCAACGACCGGTCGAGCCGAGGTTGCGCGGTCCGCGTTTCCGCGACGTCGAGGCCGCAGTTTGCATGTTTGCAGTGTGTGCAAAGCATCGCCGTCGGGCGGCTGGCGCTTGCATCCGCGCAAATCCGCGCCGGCGAGGCAGCGCGATCGTCATCATCTCAACGTGCCACGTCTGAATCGATACGTCGCGCTGCTGCGCGGCATCAACCTGGGTGCGCGGAATCGCGTCCCGATGGCCAGGCTTCGCGAGCTCTGTGAGGCGTCCGGGGCGACGAACGCCAGGACGTACATCTCCAGCGGCAACGTCGTCCTCGACAGCCAGCACCCGGCCCAAGCTGTCGCGACCGAGCTCGAGCGTGCCATCAAGAGCGAGTTCGGCATCTCGATCGCCGTGGTGGTGCTCAGCGCCGCAGAGATCGCGGCGGTCGTCAAACGGAATCCGTTCTCGAACGCAGCGCCCAATACGGTGTACGTCGCGTTTGCGGCAAACCCGATCACCAAGTCCGCCGCCG
>JBPCLD010000125.1:0-22125 GCA_051003655.1 Candidatus Limnocylindrales bacterium
GCCCGAGGCTCCCGCTCGCGATGCGTACCCACAACTTGAGATGGCCGTCGGCAGGCTGGCGCGTGTCCGTCCAACGCTCGTTGACGATCGTGCGGCGTTGAACGCTCAGGGTGGCGAGGGGCTGGCCGTGATCCCAAGCACCGGCGAAGCCAGGTTGCTCCGTTCCGACGCAGATGTGGAGCGCGAACGCACCAGGCTCGAGAAGGATCTGCGCGCTGCGGAGGTCCAGCTATTAGCAACGGAGGCCCGATTGAACGACGATGCGTTCGTGAGCCGCGCGCCCGCCAAAATCGTCGAACAGGTTCGTCACCGTGCGGCCGAGCTGCACGAGCAGATTGCCGCACTCCGCGCGCGACTAGGGGAGGCGTAGGTCGTGCCCATTCCGTTCCTCAGCCGCAGGCGTCGCAAGGAAGCACACCCGGCGCCACGGCCAACGCTGCCGCCCGACCAGCTCGAATTGGAAGATCAGTCGCTGCGCCTCCACTACCGGGCGCTTTCAAGCCATGGTGTGCGCGTGCCCGCCGATCACGACGTGACTGTTCGGCTGCCGAGCCTGCTCGAGGGATACACCCTGTCGGACGTGGATCTGATCGAGCCTCTCCCGATCGAATTCCAGGATGCTTCCCCTTCGATCATCCGGCCCGAGACGGCACTCCACTGGATCAACGCCCACTACGGCAGGTCACCTGTTGCCCGGCACGCGCTCCTGATCCTCGAGTCGCTCGACGCCCTCGACCTGGCGTACGAAACCTTCGCTGTGGCGCTGCTGCACGGCGAGGTAGACGGAGAGGGTTTCCCGCGCTTCGACGCGATCGTCGGTGGCCCGGTCAGCTACTGGGACGAAACCACTGGCGAGCTGATCGTGCGCCTCGTTCTGGGCTGGGGCGGCGAAGGTGTCCGCGGCGATACGCAGCGGATTGCCCAGCGGATCCACTCGCGCCTCCTCGGCAACCTGCTGGCCAGCCAGGGAGCGACCGAGCTGGGCCGCGTGGAGCGTCCGATAGCCGTGGCCGGCGACAAGCTCGAGCCCTGCTCGCACTGCGGATTCACGGCGCTCGACCGTCGCGCGCACTATTGCCCGAGATGCGGGATGCGCACGGCGCGAGGCTGACCTGATGCCCAGCTACGACTACGAATGCCGCAACTGCGGCCACCGGATAGAAGTGCTTCACGGTGTCAACGACACCGGACCCACGGCGTGCGGGGTGTGCGGGGGCCCGATGCGCAAGCTGCTGTCGACGCCAAACATCGTCTTCAAGGGCAGCGGCTGGGCAAAGAAGGACGCACGTGACTCGCGTCCCGCAGCCAAGTCGGCTGCTTCGACGGACAAGTCGGAGTCGACCGGCTCGACTGGGAGCGGTTCGAATACGTCGTCTGGCGGCGATTCCGGGTCAGGTGGCGAATCTCGCCCAAGTGGCGAATCCCGCCCAGGTGGCGATGCCGGCCCCAAGGGGGACTCTGGCACGAAGATGAAGGAAGGCGCTGGAGGCTCCAAGGGGTCGAAGGATTCGTCGGCGGGAGGGGCATCGTCTGACTGAGGGCGCGACGGCCGACGAGCCGCAGGTCGAGGCGCCGCCGGCCCCTGTGGCGCAGACCCAGACCGGCTGGCGCCGGACGCTAGACCACGCGATCCAGCGGGTCACGGGCAACGTGTTCGTGCGCACCACCTTGGGTGTCATGGACACCGCCAACGAGGCCGGAGCGCCCCTATTCGCACCTGCGCTGGCCTTCACGACGCTTTTCGCGGTAGTGCCGCTGCTACTGCTGTTCGCGGGCGTACTCGGGTGGTTGATCCAGGACGCCGTCCAGCGTTCCGCTCTTCTGGACCAACTGGTGAGCTACTTCCCACCGCTGGCTGACGTGATGGCCACATCGCTGGAAGGAGTTGTGCGCGAGCGGGGGACGTTGTCGATCATCGGGCTCGTCGGCCTATTGTGGGGTGCGAGCAGCTACTACGCCGCCCTGGACGAGGTGATGCGCCGCATCTTCAGCGCGCAGCACGTGCGCGGGTTCATCGAACAGCGCCTGCGCGGGATCATCACCGTTGCCGTCCTCGTCGGCCTGATGCTCGGGGTCATCGCGTTGAGTGGCGTGTTTGCCCTGGTTCGCGAGCAGATTGGCGGCGGATGGATCCTGCAGCTTGCTTTCTCGCTCGCTGCGCTGAGTGTGATGGTGCTCGTGGTCCTGGCGCTCTACATGCTCGTGCCCGCGGCTCCGCCGAGCTGGCGTGCCGCACTTCTTCCAGCTATCGCCGCCGGAGTTGGCATCGGCCTGCTGACCAGCCTGTTCAGCTTCCTGACCCCGTGGCTGATCGGGAGCCTGCTCGCATTCGGAGTCATCGCAACCGTGTTCGGGGCACTGATCTGGCTGAGCTTCAGCTACCAGATCCTTCTATATGGAGCGGCGTGGGCACGCCTAAGGCGCGATGGGGAGGTACGGCGCGGCATTGCCGCCGCGGCCGCAACGCCGTACACCAGCTAGGACGGAGCAGACCCGCAGCGACGGCAGAAACGGGCCTTTGCGGATACCGGTAGCTCGCAATGTGGGCACGGCCTGACCGTCGTCGTCTCCTCGTTCCCGTAACGCTTGCCGCAGCGCTCGCAGAACATCTCGAAGCCGGACATCGACCCAAAGGATGGGACGTGAGGCGTCCTGGCACCACCCGAGCACCAGTACCGTCCCAGTCGGGCGATGGTCCCCGTCGAGGCTCAAATGACCCTACTGCTAGACTCCCGGACCGGATGGCAGGACCCCTTGCCGCTGTCGAGCGGTTCATCGAGCGACTGTTCGAGCGGCCAGCCGCTCGACTGTTCCAAGCGCGCCTTGAACCGATCCAGATCCAGCGCAGCCTGGAGCGCGCGATGGAGGCTGAGCGAACGGTTCACGCCCGCCGAGCCTATGCGCCGACCAGCTACCGGGTTCTGGTCAATGCTCAGGACCATGCCGTATTGGATCCGCAGAACGGCCCGCTTCGCGCCGACCTCAGCGAGTCGTTGCGCGTCTACGCCCGAGCACACGGCTACACCCTCCTGGCGAGGCCGAGGGTGGACATCGAGCCCTCGACTGTCGTCCCGCAGGGCGACATGAAGGTCATCGCTGCGCCGATAGTCCTTCCTGCCGCGACGATCACCAACGGGCATGATCACGCTGGCCGGCCCTCGTACCAGCCTTCCCCAGTTGACAAAGCATTTGGGCAAGCGGTAGACGCGCCGGCTTTCGACCTCAGCCAGGCGACGGCGGTGTTCGCCGCGCCTACGCCGACCACGATGAGTGCGGTCATGGCCATCCGGTGTCCCGGTCAGGCCGTGTTGCTAGTCACCGTTCGGCCGGGGACGATGCGACTTGGGCGGTCACTCGACAACGACATCGTCCTTGCCGATGAGCGCGTCTCGCGGCGCCACGGCCAGATAAGCGTACGGATGGGGATGCTCGTTTACACCGACCTTGGCAGCACCAACGGCTCCTACCTGAACAGCGGTCCGGTGACCGAGATCGCGCTCGGCCCAGGAGACGTTCTCCAAGTGGGAAGCTCGACGATCACGATCGAGCCCGGCTCCTAGCGCGGGCCGTCCAGATGGACGTCTTCACTCTCAGCCTGTGGCTGCTCCGAATCGGGTTCGTTCTCCTGATCTACCTCTTCCTGTTCATGGTGGCCAGGGCGTTGTGGAACGACTTGCGCGCTGGGGTCGCCGGCGCTGGACGGCCGCTGGGTCGGCTGGCCGTGATCGCCGCCCAGGAGGGCCGGCCGGCTCCAGGTACGTCGATTCCCCTCGATGCCGTCAATTCCATCGGGCGTGACGTCAATAACGCCATCGTGATCGATGACTCATTCGTGTCCGCCGAGCACGCGTTGCTAACTTTCCGAGGACGCGCCTGGTACGTCGAGGATCGCGGCAGCACTAACGGAACGTGGCTCAACGGGCAGCGCGTGGAAGGGCTCGTGCCGCTCGGTTACGGCGACGAGCTGCAGATCGGCCAGGTTCGGCTGAGGCTGGAGAGGTCTCGCCAGGAATGACGAGCGCCACCCCGAGCGTCGAGCCGAATCCAAGGCCCTGGGCGCAGGCAGCGCGAGCGCTATACGCAATCGGCATCAGGCCACGCTTCCGTTGGCAGGAGTTCGGCCTCCTTCTGATCGTCGCGGCCGTGCTTGCGACTGGCTGGGCGAGCCTCGAGTCGTTTCGGAACGAGCAGCTCGAGCTGGGCGACGCGGGCCTGCTTGCCACCTATCTCGGCCTCGTGTTCGCGATCCACGTGGCGTTCGTGATCACCGGCCGTCGGATGGACCAGGTGCTGTTCCCGACTGCCGCTCTGCTGGCCGGCCTCTCCCTCCTCTTGATGCAGCGGCTGCCGCAGGACCTGGTCGTCCAGGAAATTGCCGGCCGGGAGCTCGTGCTCGGCCCGCTCCAGCTCGTCTGGATTGCGGCGGGGTTCGTGATCCTCGGCGCCACGGCTATCTTCGTGCGCAGTGACGGCTGGCTGCGGCGCTACAAGTACACCTGGGCTGCGGTCGGAATCGGGTTGCTGCTGCTGGTCTTCCTATTTGGTGAGGTAACCGGCGGTGCCCGTCTGACATTGCGGATCGGGCCGCTGGCTGGGCAGCCGTCTGAGCTCCTCAAGGTGATCCTGGTCGTCTTTCTTGCCGGCTACCTGGCCGAGAACCGGGCGATCCTGGCGGCGAGCAGCACTCGCCTCGGACCGCTCAACCTGCCGCCCATCCCGTACCTGCTACCGATGCTGGCGATGTGGGGCCTCGCTCTCGCCATCGTGATCGTTCAACGCGACCTTGGGGCGGCGCTGCTGTACTTCCTCGTCTTCCTGGCGCTGCTGTACGTGGCGACGCGACGCGCGTCGTACGTCGTGCTCGGCCTGCTGCTGTTTGTCGCCGGAGGGGCCGTGCTGTACGGCCTGTTTCCCCACGTGCAGGAGCGGATCGACATCTGGATCGACCCGTTCGCGGACCCGCAGGGCGCCGGCTACCAGATCATCCGCGCGATGTACGCCTACGGCCGTGGCGGGATCCTGGGAACAGGCCTCGGGGCCGGCCTGCCACAGGTCGGCGACGTGCCGTCGATCCCGGCAATTCATACCGACTTCGTGTTCGCCGCGCTGGCCGAGGAGATGGGCATGCTCGGCGCGCTCGCAATACTCGGCCTTTACGCGCTGATCGCGCAGCGCGGCTTCAGGATCGCCGCAACCGCGGCGGACGACTTCCGCGCCCTGCTCGCGACTGGTCTTACCCTCGTGATCGTGATCCAGGCCGCGATCATCTGCGGCGGCAACCTGCGCGTTGTCCCTCTGACCGGCATCACGTTGCCGCTGATCAGCTACGGCGGCTCGTCGATGCTCGTCAATGGCGCCGTGATCGGCCTGCTGCTGGCGCTCAGTGACCGCGCCGTGGAGCCGCCGCCGCCCGGTTCCAGGCCAAACGCGGTGCGTCGCCTTGGCCGACGTGCGCGTGGCTTTGGAAGCCGTGTTGAGGAGGCGCTCTCGTGATCGCCACGGGGACCCTGGGCAGATGACGTTCGGCCGAGTCGCCCGCGTTCGTGTCAGGCTGCCCTGGCAGCGACCGCCCAAGCCGAAGCCTGTCGGTCCGCCGCGCGTTGCCGGCAGCCTGCTGCGGCTATCGCTCGCGCTGGCAATCGGCTACAGCGGATTGGCCGCGGGGCTGGTGTTCTGGCAGGTTGTCGAATCCTCGCGGCTGACCAACGATCCGCTCAACCCATTGGTGCTGTCGGCAGCCCGCCAGGCGCCACGCGGGACGATTTTCGACCGCAACGGTAATGTCCTGGCGTATAACGTCTGCGGCAGCGGTGAGCCGTTGCGCCAGTACCCGTACCTGGTGGTCGCACCGGTCGTCGGCTATCGCAGCGGCATCTTCGGCACAGCCGGCCTGGAGCGTGCCTACGACGCCCAGTTGACCGGCCTGATCTCGGTGCGTCCGGGCGACGAGCTTCTGCGCAAGTTCCGCGATCAGCCCTACAACCCGTCGGATCTCAGCACCTCGCTCGACATCGACCTGCAGCGCCTCGGAGTGGATCTGCTCGGCGATCAACGCGGTGCCGTCGTCGCCATCGAGCCGGCGACCGGGCGGGTGCTCGCGCTGGTGAGCAGCCCATCGTTCAACCCGAACCGCATCGTCGACCCACAGGACGGCCGCGAGTACGTCGCGGATCTCCGCGAACGCGAGGACTCGCCACTGCTCAACCGCGCCACCCAGGGCCTGTACGTCCCGGGCTCAGTGTTCAAGATCGTGACCGCGATCGCCGGTTTCAGCTCGGGATCGATCTCCGGCTCAACCACGTTCCAATCCCAGCCCGAGGAGTACGAGACGGGTTTCCTCGTCAATGGATTCCGGATCCGCGATTTCCCGCGTCGTGTCCAGCTGGACCACCCGCTCAACTTCTACGAGGCGACCGAGGTCTCGAGCAACATCTGGTACGCCCACGGCGGACTGGCGACCGGGCCCCAGAACCTGCTGGACGCCGCTTCGCGGCTCGGCTTCGGTGCGCGACTGCCGTTCGAGCTGCCGACCTCACCGAGCCAGGTGACGGGCGGCGGCGGCCCGTTCGGTGGGTTCCGGGACGAGGTGGAGCTTGCCAACGCGGCTTACGGCCAGGCCGAGGTTCTCGTAACGCCGCTGCAGATGGCGTTAATCGCATCGACGATCGCCAATGACGGACTGCTCATGCGACCGAAGATCGTCGACGAGCTGCGTGCGAGTGACGGAAGCGTGACCACCCTCGGGCCGTCGGCATGGACGCAGGTCCTCTCACCGTTCGACGCTCAGGTGATCAGCGACGCGATGCAGCTTGCCGTCGAGGGTCCATATGGCGAGGCCCTGGCCGGTGCGGCGAAAGTGCCCGGAGTTTCAACCGCCGGCAAGAGTGGTACGGCCCAGCTCGGTGGGGACGCCGCGCCGCACAGCTGGTTCATCGGCTTCGCGCCCGCCGATGCTCCGCAGATCGTGGTAGCCGTGGTCGTCGAGGGCGGTGGCGCGGGCGCCCAGCGAGCAGTGCCGATGGCCGGCGACCTGATGACCTACTACCTGAAGGAGCTGACCGGCGGATAGATCCGGAATCCGCGGCGCGAAATCTTGCCGCCACGCGTCTAACGCATCAGGCACCGGATTCGGGGTCGCGGCGTAGTATCTGCCGACGCCGCCATCGCCCGGGGCCCAGACGGATGAGGGGAAGGCAGACAGTCACACCCGGAGGCATGCTGATCCGTGGCAAAAATCCAGGAATCGAGCGAGAGGGTCATTGCCAACGTCGAGCGCGTGATCGTGGGCAAGCACCAGGAGGTGCGCCTGGCGCTCGTCGCCCTGCTATGCCAGGGCCATCTCTTGATCGAGGACGTTCCCGGGACCGGCAAGACAGTGCTCGCGAAGGCGATCGCGCGGAGCCTCGGCTGCACCTTCCGACGGATCCAGTTCACGCCCGACCTGCTGCCGTCTGACGTTACCGGCCTATCCATCTACAACCAGAAAACGCAGGAGTTCGAGTTCCGCGCGGGACCGATCATGGCGCAGGTCGTGCTCGCCGACGAGATCAACCGGGCCACCCCCAAGACGCAGTCCGCTCTGCTCGAGTGCATGGAGGAGCGTCAGTCGACTGTCGACGGCATCACTCACAAGATGCCAGACCCGTTCATGGTCATCGGGACTCAGAACCCGATCGAGTACGAAGGCACCTTCGCGCTGCCCGAAGCGCAGCTCGACCGCTTCATGCTCCGCCTCCAGCTTGGCTACCCGCAGCCGCTCGAGGAGATCGTGATCCTCGATGAGCAGAAGCGCGCCCACCCCCTCGACGAGATTGAAGAAGTGGTGTCGACCGAGGAGCTCCGCGAGATGCAGTCCGCGGTACGGGAGATCTACGTTGACTCGGCCATCAGCGATTACATCGTTCGCCTCGTCAACTCGACGCGTAACCATCCCGACGTCTACCTCGGCGCCTCACCGCGCGGATCACTCGCGCTGTACCGGGCGGGACAGGCCTATGCCGCGCTCTCCGGCCGCGACTACGTGATCCCCGACGATGTCAAGGCGCTCGCTGTACCGGCCCTCGCCCATCGGCTGATCGTCAAGACGGCAGCGACGGTGCGCGACATCGACGCGCTGCTCATCGTGCGTGAGCTGCTCGAGAGCACGCCCATCGAGGTACGCACGACTCAGGCTGCCGGCAAGACCGAGCGGCAAACAGTCCAGCCCGCCTAGCGCTGGCCTTTCCTAGCAAGATGCTGCGGCGCATCCAGGTCATCGCCCTCGCCGGCGTACTGCTTGTTGCCGCCCTCTCAACCGGCGCCCCGTTCCTCTTCTTCCTGGTCTACCTGGCGATCCTCATCGTCGGCGGCTCGTATGTCGTGACTCGTTTCGGACTGGCTGACCTGGAGGCCGGCTATGTCCTCGACCGGGTCCACGCGCAGGCCGGTGACATCCTGCGCGCCAGCTACACCGTCCGGAACACGAGCCGCTTGCCGAAGCTCTGGCTGGAGGTGCACAACCCGACCAACCTGCCCGTGGCGCTGCCCGGGCAGGCCATCTCGCTCGGCTCGCGTGGCGAACGCTCGTGGTCGGTCCGCGTCCCACTGGCCAGGCGCGGCCACTTCCGCGTCGAGCCACTCGCGCTGCGCACGGGTGATCCGCTCGGCCTCTTTGAGTCTCATGCGACCGTCGGCAGCCACTCAACGGTGATCGTCTACCCGCGCGTCGAGACGCTGCCCAGCTGGCGCCTTCCGCCGGCGTTGATAGAGGGCTCGCACGCTCAGGCCGTACGGACCCCGCACACGACGCCGCACGCGACGAGCATCCGCCCCTATGCCCCGGGCGACGCGTACAACCGCATTCATTGGAAGAGCAGCGCGCGCCAGGGCGAGCTCCAGGTCAAGGAGTTCGACCTCGAGCAGACGGCCGACGTCTGGCTCTACCTCGACCTGTCCGCTCACGCGCACACCGGCGACGGTGACGAATCGACGCTCGAGTACGGCGTTCGTGCGGCCGCGTCCATCTGTGCGCGGGCGCTGGCCGAGAACCGCAACGTGGGCATGACCGCGTCCGGCGCTCGGATCGGCATCCTGCCGGCCGACCGCGGACCCCGCCAGTATCAGAAGGTGATGCAGGTCCTCGCGGCGGTCTCGGCGAATGGTGATCGGCCGCTGGTGGAGGTTCTGGTCGACGGCGTCGGCCGGCTTCGCCGCGGAATGAGCGCGGTCATTGTCACGCCCTCGCTCGACCGCGACTGGGTGAGGCCGCTCAGCGGCTTGCGAACGCGGGGCGTGGAAGCCGCCATCGTCCTGCTCGAGGCGCCTGCATTCGCCGCCGTCGAACGGCGCGAGAAGGGCCTGACCGAACCTGATGACGAGTCTGACGCAGCCGAGCAGCGCTCCGCTCGTGCTCTGCGTCATGCGCTGGCCGAGCACGACCTCGTGTGGAACAGCATCGTGCCCGGCGAGCCGATCGCTGCGCAGCTCGTCTCGACGTCGCAGCGTCCTGTGCTGGTGCGCGCATGAACAGCATCTCGACGAAACGCTCACTGCTTCGTTCGCAGGTTGACGCTCAAACCGCCGAGCAGGATGAGCTGTCGGACCTGCCGATGACCCCGCGCGAGGGCTGGGTCAGTGTCATTAGCCTGTCAGTGATGCTGGTGACGGTCGGCATCGCAATCGACGACGCAAGGTGGGTCGGCGAGATCGGTGGGTCGTCGACGTCCCAGAGCGGGTTCCTGCCGATACTCGGACTCTTTTCCGTGCTCGTCGGTGCCGCGCTGGCCAAGAGCCATTACAGCCGCTACGCAGGCCATCTCATCGGCGCTGTCATCGGGGCGGCCTTCCTCCTCAACGCCGTGGCCACGTCTATCTCGATCGCGCCCTCATTCGAAGGCCGGCTGCAGGATCTCAACCTGTCCGTCTCGAGGTGGGTCGAAGAGGTCGTTGTCATCGGCACCCGCTCTTACGAGACGTCCATCTTCCTGATTGTGCTGGGCGCCCTGGTCTGGGGTGCCGGCCAGTTCGCCGCCTACGCAGTCTTCCGTCGACACAAGCCGCTGCCGGCCGTGCTGCTGACCGGGTTCATGTTGATGGTCAATGTCGGCATAACGGTCCGCGATCAGTACCTGCACCTGGTCATCTTCGTGGCGGCAGCACTCGTATTGCTGATCCGCCTCAACCTGCTCGACCAGGCGCGCGAGTGGCGGGCACGTGGCATGCGCGACGTCGCGGACGTCTCGCAGGCGTTCATGCGCAACGGCGCTGCGTTCGTCGCGATTGCGATCATCGCGGCAACGACGCTCGCCGCCAACGCCAGCTCGGCGCCCTTATCGCGGGCGTGGCAGAACCTCGATGACGACCTGCTCGAGGTGGGCTACTCGATCAACCGGTGGCTTGGCGGGATCAGCGGTTCCGCGCGTGGACCTAATATCCTGTTCACGCCCAGCCAGACGATCCGCGGCGTGTGGGAGTCATCCTCCGAGCTGGTTTTCACGGCCAATGTCAGCGACAAAGAGGAGCATCGGTGGCGCGGGGCCAACTACGACTCGTCCGACGGCAACACCTGGCAGCCGCTGGATCGGCAGTCCGTGCTCGTTGACGTCGGAGCCGAGCTGTTGGTCGGCAGCAAGGACATGCTCGCCAACGCCAACGGGCGACACGTGACCGTCGTAACCGTGATGCCGGCCGACTATGGAGGCGACGTGATCGTCGCGCCGGAGAGCCCGCAAAAGGTCGACCAGCAGGCAGAGATCCAGGTGAATGGGCCAGATGGCCCCTTCGTGGCGGCAAAGCTCGTCTATGGCATCCAGCCGGACGTGCCCTACACGGTCACCTCGATGGTGCGCGACAAGACAGGAAAGAACCGGCTGACCGGCAATGAATTGGCCGTGGCCGGCACAAGTTATCCCGACTGGGTGGATCGCTACCTTGCCATTCGTCCCGGCTCAGTCGGCGACCTCGTTCGCCAGACCGCCGCCGATATTCTCGAGAGCCTGCCGGCAAACAAGCGCGACCCATACCACGTCGCCGTGGCCGTTCAGGACTACCTCTACGAGTCGGGCGGCTTCCAGTACGAGACCGACGTGAGCGGCATGTGCGAGGACACGTCGCGCATGGTCGACTGCTTCCTCGAGATCAAGCAGGGCTACTGCGAGTTTTTCGCGAGCGCGATGACGATGCTCATGCGTGAGCTGGGCGTCCCCGCCCGCTACGTGCTCGGATACCTGCCGGGCCAGGAGATGGACGACGGCTCGTGGCGCGTCGACCGCAGCGCAGCGCACGCCTGGGTGGAGGTCTACTTCCCAGGCCATGGATGGGTTCCTTTCGACCCGACGCCTGGCAACGGGGAGAACGGCCAAGAGAGAACCATCCTGCCCGACGGTGAGGATCGGGGCCCAGCGCCCACTTCGGGCAACCTTCAGGGTGGAGGCGGCGAACTCGAGTGCGCCGACCAAATTGACTGTCAGACAGGCGCTCCGATTCCGGGCTCCGGCGGCCCACCGCCGCCGCCGAGCACAACCGCGGCGTCCAACTGGACGTCAATGCTGGCTGTGGCCTCCATCATCCTCGCGTTGATGGCGGCGGCGATGTGGGCCGCGTTGCGGCGTGTGCCGCAGACGGAGCCGGAGCTGGCATACCGCGGCGTTGCTCGAATGGCCACCCGACTTGGATACGGCCCCCGGCCTTCGCAGACGGCGTACGAGTTCGCGGCTGGACTGGGCGAGCTGGTGCCAATCGCGAGCGGTGACCTCAAGATGATCGCCACGGCAAAGGTGGAGGCGACGTACGGGCGCCGCACACCGGGCGAGACGATGCGGCGGAGTCTTGGCATTGCCTACCGACGGGTGCGGTTGGGCCTGCTGCGGCTGGTCATCAGACGTCCAAAACTCGGTCTGCGGCCGCGTTTCACTCGCTCTAGTCGCTAGCAAGGTCGGCTAGAGGAGCTAGAGCGCGCCACGCCTTTCGCCGCGCGCTTCCTGCGCTGCCCGCTCCTCCGCCTCGAGCGGTTCAAGATGATCCGTCAGGTTGTGGGCCCGTAGCGCGGCCACTCCCTCGTGAAGTGCCACGACCGTGATCGCGGCGAGGTTGAAGGGGAACGACCAGAACCGCTCGATCGGCAAGCCCAAAAGGTTGATGAGCACGAGTCTGAACACGCCATCGTGGGCAACGAGCAATCCCCAGGGCTCTGCTGGAACATCGGCCTGGGTCACGGCGGACGGATAGCCCGGAACCGCGTCGTAGGCGGGAAGCGAGGAAGCCATTGGCTCATCCGATGGTGTCGTGCTATGGCGCCCGCCGTCAGGGAGCCGGAGGAGTTCGCTGAGGATCGCGCCCAGGCCGCGCCTGACGCGTTCCGCAGCGTCGACCAGCGGCTCGCCGCCGGGGGCATGCGACCTTGCCGGCGTGCGTCGCCAGGCCGCCAGCTCATTCGGCCAGCGCGAGCGGACCTCAGATTGGTGCCTGCCTTCCCACTCGCCCTGGGCGATCTCGGTGAGCCCATCGTTCGCATGCAGCACAATCGCGGTCGCCTGGTGAGCGGCGATGATGCGGGCGCTTTCCGCCGCCCGGGCCAGCGGGGAGTGCCAGATCCCGACCGGTGGTCCGACCGGGATGGGCAGTGGCGTTCGTTCGTCGCGCTGCCCGAGTCGCTGAGCGACCAGCGACGCCTGGCGACGGCCCAGCTCGGACAGGGGAGGATCCTGGCTGCCCTGGAATCGGCCCTGTGCAACCCACGTCGATTCTCCGTGGCGGACCAATACCAGCGTGGCAGCGAGGCGAGCCGGTATCTCCAGCCTCGGGACTGCTACGGCGTCAGCCGGATCAGCCACAGGTCGAGGACGGCCTCGTGCTCTCGTATGCGCGTCGCGACGTCGTCGGGGACCGCATCGTCCAGGGCAAGGATCATCAGCGCGTCGCCGCGCGGCGAGTTTCGGCCGAGGTGCATTGCGCTGATGTTCACGTCGGCCTCGCCAAGGATCAGGCCGATGCGCCCCATCGTGCCGGGCATGTCCTGGTGGCGGGTTACGAGCATGTTGGAGCCCGGGCTCACGTCGAACCAGTAGTCACCTAGGCGGACGAGCCGGGACTCGCCGGCCGCCACGGTACCGCCCACCACCGTCGAGCCGGTGAGGCTCAACATCGATGTATAGCGGCCGGACTCGCCGACCTTGCGTTCCGCGATGTTGATGCCCCGCGCCCTGGCCAGAGAAGGCGCATTGATGACGTTCACCCGTGACTCGGTGCCCTGCTCGAGTATCCCTGACAGGGCAGCGGCAACAAGCGGCGAGGTGTCGTGAGACGCCAGCTCGCCGGCGACCTCGAGCGTGAGCCCGGAGAGATTGGGGGCGAATTGCGCGTAGAGCTGGCCCAGCGTCCGGGCGAGCGGCATGTACGGCGTCACCACGTGTGCTGTCTCCATTGCCAGGAGCGGTGCATTGACGGCGTAGCGGGCTGACCGGCCCGCCAGAACGTCAACCACCTGCTCGGCAACCTCCACCGCCACCCGCGTCTGCGCCTCGGCGGTCGAAGCGCCGAGATGTGGCGTGAGGATCGTGCGGGGAGCGAGGAGCAGTGGCGAGTCTCGGGGCGGCTCCTCGGTGAAGACATCGACCGCGGCACCACCCAATCGGCCGTCAGTCAGCGCTCCCGCCAAGGCGGCTTCGTCGATGACCCCGCCGCGCGCCACGTTGACAAGAAACGCGGTGGGTTTCATCAGCGAGATCTCGCCAGCACCGATCAGGTTGCGCGTTGACCGCGTCAGCGGTACGTGGACGGTGACGGCATCCGCTTTCGCGAGCAGGTCTCGCAGAGGCAAAAGATGGACGCCATGTAGCGCTGCCGCCTCCTCGGTGACGAATGGGTCGTGTCCCAGTACGTCCATCTCCATCCCGCGCGCGCGATCGGCAATGGCCATGCCGACCTTGCCCAGGCCGACGATCCCGAGCGTCTTGCCGCGCAGCTCGACACCGGTGAAAAGGGCGCGCTTCCATTCGCCGCGCCGAACCGACGCGTCTGCCGCGGGCACGTGCCGAGCCAGCGCGAAAAGCAGGGCAAGGGTGTGCTCCGCAGCCGCGATCGTGTTGCCTGTTGGTGCATTGACGACCGCAATGCCGGCTTCGGTGGCGGCCGCGAGATCGATGTTGTCAACGCCGACTCCAGCACGGCCGATGACCGCGAGGCGAGTGCCGGCGGCCACGGCCTCGGCGTCGGCCTGAACCTGGCTGCGGACCAGCAGCGCATCGTATTCGGGGAGAATCCGCAGGAACTCGCTCCGTTCGAGTCCGGTCAGTACCTCCACATCGTGGCCGGAGCGGAGGATCGCCAGACCCTCCTCTGCGAGGGGCTCAGCAACGAGGATGCGTTTCCGTCCGTTGGTGGAGGGGGTGAGATCCGTCACCGTCCCTCTGGCCGTTCAGGCAGTCGTGGCGAAGACGGGCTCTCGCTCCGTCGCGCCAACGCTTGCGTTACGGGCCGCATCTGCCGCAGCCTTGCTGCCAGCGCCCGGCTCGACCTCAATCCCAAGCTCGGTCAGGGCGTCCTCCAGTATCTCCATGCAGCGGACCATGTCATCGGTGCTGACGGAGCCCAGGTGGCCGACGCGGAAGATCCTGCCCGTCAAGGGCCCTTGGCCGCCGGCGAGCACCAGCCCGCGTGCCCGGCAAGCTTTGGTCAGCGCCGACCACTCGACGCCATCGGGCAACCAGGCACTCGTGACAGTATTGGACGCGACTTCGGGATCCGCCAGCAGTCGTATGCCGAGAGCCTGCAAGCCGGCGCGCGCAGCGTCGGCACAGGCTGCGTGTCGGGCGAAAATGGCGGGGTAGCCTTCGGCCTGGATCAGTCTCAGCCCTTCATCGAGCGCGAAGGCGACCGATATCGCGGGCGTCCATGGCGTTTCGCCCTTCGTCAGCGCGTCGCGGTGGAGCGTCAGGTCGAAGTAGAAGCGAGGCATGTTCGATCGCTCCACGGCTGCCCACGCACGGGCTGACAGGGCGACCATCGCCAGACCGGGCGGCACCATCCAGCTCTTCTGCGAGCCTGTGGTCACCACGTCCAGGCCCCATGCATCCATCTCGAGCGGGATTGCTCCCAGGCCGCTGACGGCGTCGACGAGGATCAGCGCGTCTGGCGCGTTCTGATGGATCTCACGGGCGATCTCCTCTAGGGGATTGGTCACGCCCGTTGAGGTCTCGTTGAACGTGACCAGCACGGCCTTGGCGGGCTTGGGGGCCGCGGCCATCTCGCGCAGGCGTGCGCCCACCTCGGCTGGTTCCGCAGCCTTGCCGTGCTCGACGGCCATGGTGGCGACATCCGCGCCATACGCGCGCGCAATCTTGGCGAAGCGGTCGCCGAAGACCCCGATGTTCACCGACAGCACGCTATCGCCCACGGAGAGCGTGTTCACGACCGCCGCTTCGAGGGCGCCGGTTCCCGACGAGGTGAGGATGAGCACCTCCGCCTCGGTTCGAAAGCCCTTCTTCATTGCCGCTGTCACTCGGCCGAGGAGTTCCTTGAACTCGGGCCCGCGGTGGTTGACCATCTGGCGCGAGCCAGCCTCACGGACGGTCTCGGGCAGGGGAGTGGGACCGGGGATACGTAGCTGGACCGTGTCGGACACAGCGGACTCCTTGACGCTCGGCGCTCCGCACCAATGGGTGACGGACGGGCCATCACCGATGGTAGCCGCCTTAGACTCCAGACATGCCCCTACGCGCGCAGAAGCCACCCGCCGCCCAGCAGGCACTCGACCTGTCTGGCTCGGGCGCGCATTCACCGCTTGCCGCCCGCATGCGGCCGCAGACGCTGGCCGAGTTCGTCGGCCAGGAGCACCTCGTCGGCGAGCGCGGGGCGCTGCGCCGGATGATCGACCGCGGCCACCTCACCTCGATGGTGTTGTGGGGACCGCCGGGCTCGGGCAAGACCACCCTCGCGCGCCTCCTCGCCGAGTCGGTCGATGCGCCGTTCGCGACGCTCTCGGCGGTCATGTCGGGCGTGGCGGATCTCCGTGGGGCGATCGCCAAGGCGCGCGAGTGGATCGACGCCGGCGGTCGATCGACCGTCCTGTTCATCGATGAGATACACCGCTTCAACAAGTCACAGCAGGATGCGCTTCTGCCACAGGTCGAGGACGGGACGATCACGCTGATCGGCGCAACGACCGAGAACCCCTACTTCGAGGTCAACTCGGCCCTGCTTTCGCGCCTGCGAGTCTTCCGCCTGGAGCCGCTCAATGACGAGCAGGTGAGGACCGTGGTCGAACGCGCGCTGGCGGGTGAGCGCGGTCTGGCCGGACGCGTCAGCCTCGGGTCGGAAGCCCTCGACCATCTCGTGGACATCAGCGGCGGCGACGCTCGATCGGCGCTCAACATTCTCGAGTCCGCCGCTGCCATGGCGGGTGTGGAATCAGGCGTCGCGTCGACTGATGCAGGGGACATAGTCGTGGAGCCGAGTCTCGAAGAGATCGAGGCCGCGGCACAGCAACGTGTGCTCACCTACGACCGCGCCGGCGACGGCCACTACGACACGGTCAGCGCGTTTATCAAGAGCCTGCGGGGCAACGACCCCGACGCGGCCCTGTACTGGCTGGCGAGCATGGTCGCGGCGGGCGAGGACCCGCGCTTCATAGCCCGACGGTTGATCATCAGCGCGTCGGAGGACGTGGGTAACGCCGATCCGCATGCGCTGCAGTTAGCCGTGGCTGCGGCCGGCGCGCTCGAATGGGTCGGTCTGCCCGAAGCGCAGTACGCGCTGGCGCACGCGACCGCCTATATCGCCGCGGCGCCCAAGTCGAACCGGGCCGGGGCCGCCTATTGGTCGGCGATGGACGACGTGCTTCGCCACGGCTCGCTGCCCGTGCCGAATCACCTGCGCAGTGCGACCTGGCGCGAAAAGAAGGACTTCGGGCACGGCCGAGGGTACGTGTATCCCCAGGATTACGACGGTGCGGATGTCGAACAGCAATACCTGCCCGACCTCCTCGCCACCCACGGTCGAAGCTACTACCGCCCCTCAGACCAGGGCTATGAGCGGACGATCGGCGACCGAATGGAGGCGCGACGAGGCGCCCGAGAAACCGCCGCGGCCGAAGGTGGCGCACGGCCACAGCCAAGGGCCGCCGGAAAGGGTGACGCGATGAAGATCGCGGGCAACGTCATGTGCCACCGCGACGAGAACAAGCGGTCTCTCGCTGACCGACAGAAGCGCGAGGCATCTGGCCGGGAATGATCCCCTAGTAGAAGGGAAGCGGGATGACCTCGAAGACGACGATCAGCAACCAGATGGCGAAAAGCAGCCCAATAAGCCCTCCGGCGACGAGCAAGATGCGCCGCATGTCCTGCGCCACGTAGACGTACTCGGTCGCCGCGTGCGGGGCGAGGAAGATGTCCGCTTTGAGATTGTGGTGCGCGCGGGTTCTGGCTCGCGGAGCGGCCCGCTCGAACGCCGTACGAGCCTCCTCGGGCTGGTCTTCGACGACGTCCTCGGCCACGACCTCGGCAATCTCGAGCTGGCTTTCGCGCGCTACTCCGGGCTCGCGCTGGCGCGCCGCACTGCGCTCGGAGGGCGGTCTGGCGCCGGGTCGGCGATGCGGTCTGGGCGCACCCCGTACTCGTTTGCTCACCGGCCGAGTCTAGCAGTGGATCGGCTCTAGAATGCCGGCGCCACCTGTAACAAGAGGGTTGAAGCCATCCCTGAATCGGCATCGACGCTGATAGCGATCGCCGCGATCGCGCTGGCTCTAATGAGCCTGTTGCTGAGCCTCTTGGCCCTTATGCGGGTGCGCGCGAGCGGTCAACGACGAGCAGTGACGAACGCCCTGGGAGCCGATCCATCAGCGGACGCGGAGCGCATCGCCGCTTTGGGGGCACAGGTCGCGGATATCGGCCGCCGTCTCGCGGCAGTCGAGAGTCAGGGCCAGCGGGCCATCCAGCGCGTCGGCGTCGTCCGGTTCAACCCGTTCGCCGACACGGGATCCAATCAAAGTTTCGTGCTCGCGATGCTCGATGCCCGGGGCGACGGCTTCGTGCTTTCCAGCATGCACTCGCGCCAGCAGACGAGGGTATTCCTGAAGTGGGTTGCCTCCGGCAAGGCCGAGACGGCGCTCTCAGAAGAGGAAACAGAGGCAATTCGCCGCGCCACGTCGGGCTGAGCCGGGCGTGTGACATGTGAGGTGTCACGCCGGAGGCGCAATCTCGACCCATGGCAGTCGAAATTGGGGTTCCCCAAGAGCCGCAGGCGCCGCCACAGTCGTTTGGCGGACCAGCGCCCGTACCGCTCGGTGTCGTGGCGGACCTGCTCAAAGGTCTCAATCGTGAGCAGCGGGCAGCGGTCACGCATCGTGACGGCCCGCTCTTGGTCATTGCAGGACCGGGCACCGGAAAGACGGAGGTCGTCACTCGGCGCGCGGCTTGGCTGATCGCGACGAAACGGGCTCGCCCGCGCGAGATCCTCGCGCTGACCTTCACTGATAACGCCGCGGAAGAGATGCAGGCGCGCGTCGATGTGCTCGTCCCCTACGGCCAGGCAGACGCCCAGATCAGCACCTTCCACGCCTTCGGGGACGGCCTGGTGCGGGAGCATGCATTCGAGCTGGGCCTGCCCGGTGACGTCAGGTTGATCAACCGCGCGGAGGGGATCGTCCTCCTCCGCGAACATCTGTTCGAGCTCGGTTTGGACCGCTACCGGCCGTTGGGCGACCCGACACGGTTCCTCGGCGCTCTCGTGGACCTGTTTCAGCGGGCCAAGGACGAGGACGTATCCCCCGCGGACGTGGCGGATCATGCCTTTCGACTGCCGGCCATCTCGCCGGCCGAGATCGACATCGCCCGAGCACGGTCCGAACTGAGCACGGCCTACTCGCGTTACCAGACCCTGCTCGCCGAGCGCGGCCTGATCGATCACGGTGATCAGGTGTCGCTCGCCGTGCGACTTCTGCGCGAGCGGCCACGGGTCCGCGAGGCCGTAACCCGTCGCTATCGATACCTGCTCGTCGACGAGTTCCAGGACATGAACTCCACTCAGCTCGAGCTGGTCCACGCGCTTACAAACCCCGCCCGCAACGTCACGGTTGTCGGCGACCCCGACCAGGCGATCTATACGTTCCGCGGAGCGGGCTCAGACAACATCGAGTCCTTCCAGGAACGCCACGCAGACCTCCGCCGCGTCGTCCTGCGTCGGAACTACCGCTCCCAGCAACCCATCATCGACGCGGCACATCGGCTGATCGGGCACGTCTCCGCGCGCACGGCCCTTGTGGACCGTCAGGTCGCCCACCGGCGGAAGCGCCTCGCTTCGCCAGTCCGGTCAATCTGGTACGGATCTCCCGAGGAAGAGTCGGACGGAGTGGCTGCGGTAATCGCGGATCTGCTCGCTGGAGGGGCCCGTCCGCGGGACTTCGCGGTCCTGGCGCGCAGCAACGCAGAGATCGACTCAATCGCTCGCAGCCTGCGCGTACGCGGCATCACGGTCCGGACGCAGCTACCGTCTGATTTCTTTGCCCAGTCGGCGGTGCGTCCGCTGCTGGCCTATCTGCGCGTTATCGCGGACCCGGATCAAACGCTCGAGCTGTATGCCCTGGCTTCCAGTCCGCCATATTCGCTCGGCGGCGCGCAACTTACGGAACTGCTAAGTCTGGCTAGACGCAGGCACCGCAGTCTCTGGCAGATGCTCGGCGAAACGACCGATAGAGAGCCTGAATGGGAAGCGCCCTTTCGGAACGCGGTAACCCGGCTCATCGAGCATGTCCGTGCCGGCGTCGCCTTGTCTCATGAGCGTTCGAGCGCCGAGGTTCTGTATGACTACGTCCGGCGGAGCGGGCGTCTGGCGCACCTCGTCGCGGAAGGTGAGGCGACGGATGCGCACGCCGTCGCGCGGTTCTTCGATATCGTGCGGTCACGTGCACGTCTCCTGGGGCACGACCGCGTGCAGGTGCTGGTTCCCTACCTTGACACGCTGATCGAGGCGGAGGACGAGCTAGCCGATGCCGGCCCGCTCGACATTGACGCAGTGTCAGCTCTGACCATTCACCGTGCCAAGGGCCTGGAGTTCGGGACGGTGTTCCTTACCGGATTGACCGAGGGCAGGTTTCCGGCTCGCGCCCGGTCGCAGACGATTGACCTGCCGTGGGCGGAGATCCACGGACGTTTCGGCAACGCGGATCCAGATCGGCTCGATGAAGAACGACGGCTCTGCTTCGTCGCCATGACGCGAGCTCGCGACACGCTTTGGCTGAGTCATCACGTCAGCGGGCCTGGTGGGCGCGGCCGTCGCCGCCCTTCGCCCTTCATCGGTGAGGCTCTCGATGCGCCGTCGACGCCCGCTGGAATCGGCCTGGATGCGATCGGTCAGATCGAGGCGCTCGGTGCGCCCGCCATGGAAGTGCTACCCAACGACGTCGACCGGTCAATTCCTGGTAATTTCAGCTACTCCGAGCTGGAGACATACCTGGATTGCCCAGAGCGCTACCGGCTGCGTCACGTCGTCGGCCTTCCAACTCCTACCCACCACGCGTTGACGTATGGGAGCGCGATGCATCAGGCTGTGGCGGCGTTCCACCTGAGTTGCGGCCGAGGTCAGCCACTGACCGAAGCCGAGCTGCTGGAGGTGTTCGCCCGGGGCTGGTCACCCGAGGGTTTCCTATCGCGCGAGCACGAGGAAGCCCGTTTCGCGGCCGGCACTGATGCGCTGCGCACGTTTCATCGCGATCAGATGGCCGCGCCCTCGGAAGTGGTCGCCATCGAGCGGCCATTCGTGTTCAAGCTTGACCAGCTCAACATCCGCGGCCGCATGGATCGTGTGGACCGAACCGCTGACGGGGCGGTGATCGTCGATTACAAGGCGTCCAATGTTCGCGATCAGGCCAAGGCCGATGATCGAGCACGCGATTCCCTTCAGCTTCAGGTGTACGCCCTCGCCCACGAGGCTGAATGGGGCTCCCTGCCTCACGAGGTTCGGCTGCATTTCCTCGACAGCGGCGTCGTCGGCGCGGCGCGACCTGATGAGGCGCGCCTGGACAAAGCTCGCACCAAGCTGCGCTCCGCAGCGGCCGGCATCCGCGAGGGCAAGTTCGAGCCGCGCCCGAATCCGACGACCTGCGGGTACTGCCCATTTCGGCAGGTCTGCTCATCCAACGCGGCATGACAGAAGCACACCTAAGTCGTCTGGCCGCGAAGGTATCGTGGCTGCCAGTGAACCCCGGTGATCGAGTGGCCAACGTGACGCTCTTTGCGTTCGCGGCAACGGCGTGGGCGGCGCTTGGCTTCCTGTTCGTCAACCACTATCCGAGTGAAGGACCGCCCGCGGTACTCGCCGGTGCGCTACTGCTCGGCGGCGCGCTTGCGCTGACGCTCGCGCCCCTGTTCTGGCTGGCCAGCTTCGTGAGGTCGAACCGGATCGCGTATCGCGGCGACTGGTGGCGAGCGGCACGCCGGGCCGGCCTGGCGGGCCTGGTCGCGACCTTGTTCGTGCTGATGCGCGGCCAAGGCGCGTTCTCGGTGCCGCTCGCGCTGTTCGTCGTTGCGATGGCCGTGCTCGTGGAGCTGACCCTGTCGCTGCGCGGTTAGCGGTGCGCGGGGCGATCCGAATGGCTGCTGCGGGGTCCGAATCTGACCGCCGGACCATTGGGCCACTGCACGAAGTCGGCTCAACGGTCGTAGGATTGTTGCGGGCGCCCCGCTGGACCGCGGCATGGAACCGGCGGCGACTCGCGCGAGGATCCGTGCGATGAGCCACGATCACGTGCCGGCCGACTATGCCCGCCTCAATGGTTGGGATCGGCCGTACGACGTATATGTCCGACCAGACGCGCCCCAATACAGCGGCGCGATCGTCAGCTTCTGCAAGCTGCCTCTTGTTGAATCGCGGGAGGCACTTGCGGCACGCAAGCCCGATGTCGTGATTGCCGGAGCGCCGCTCGACGATGGGGTGTCCTACCGGCCGGGCGCACGCTTCGGCCCACGCGCGATCCGCCAGGCCAGCTACAACTTTGGCGGTCACTCGCTCCAGCTTGGCGTGCAGCCGTTCGAGGTTCTCGACGTCGTCGACGCCGGTGACGCGAACGTCGTGCCGGGAATGCTCGAACACGGCCACGACATGATCTTCCGCACGGTCCCCAAGATCGCAGCGAAGGACGCGGTGCCGATTATCCTC
>JBPCLD010000126.1:0-15013 GCA_051003655.1 Candidatus Limnocylindrales bacterium
GTCGCGGCTGCCCTTCGTCGGTGTCGTGGAACGGTACGACGAGTCGCTATCCCGGCTCCAGGGATTTATGGGCATGCACTACCGCGGGTTGAGGCTGAAGGCTTATCGGGACAATGTGACCAGTGGCGGCGGTTCGCCGGAGGATGGGCTGGAACGTCTCCGATCTTCGATAGGACAGGACCTCTACGACCGGTTGGCCGAGGCCAATCAAGAGGATCTCATCCTCTGGGAGCGGGTGATGATGAGTGCTTCGCAGCCAGACGCAACGCACTCCGATGGTTGACCCCGGGGGAGCGAAAGTGCGGAGTGGACCGGATCAGGGAGATGCCACCAGCACGATCCAGATCGAGGCAGTTCGCCGTCTGCATCGGGCCATCTTTGACACGGAGGACGTCCCCGTGGAGTGATATGGGCAGTTGCTGCCGCTCCTCCAGGCGCACAAGGCCGACATGGTCGACCTGGCCGGGTACATGCATGCGGTACGTGTTTTCGACCCGGCGCGTGCCGCTGAGGCGCCCTCAGCCGCCGACCTTCCGACGGCCTCCGCGAGCCCGAGCCTGCTTTCCAGACTGACCGTCGTAGTCCAGGCGCGCGACTCGGATCGATGGCTGCCCGCGTTCTTGCCCATCTATCGGCGGCTCGGCATCGGGATCCTCGTCGTCAATGACCCATCGACCACGCCCGCGACGCGCAGGTTGGTTAGCGACACCGGCCTGCGATCGACCGACCTGGACGCTGGGTGGGAGCCGGAGGACTTGGCCGATCGGATCGAGACAGAGTGGATGCTCTCGGTCAACGACGACGAGTTGCCCACGGCGGGGCTGATGCGGTTTGCCGAGGCAGCCGTGGCCTCCGCGGTCCACTACGAATGGGGTGTGCCGGTTCTTCGGTGTCGCTACAACGCCGATGACGACACGGTTGAGTACTCGCAGTTCCTGCAATGGTCGCCGCTCGCGGGGGCAAACACAGGCTGGCGGCTGCTCTCGCCCCACGCCAGGGTTCGCGAGCGACGAGCCGCGCCGCTCGACGCGGCGGTGTTTTCGTTCGATTGGATCGTGCGGACCTTCGCAGAGCGTGCCGAACGCTTGGAGGCCGCGCTAGCGATGCCGGGTGGCGAGCGCACGATTACGAGCCTCGCCGAACTCGAGGCGGTTCCCGAGGCATGGCACATGTTCGTCCCGTTAGCCCGCGGAGCTCTCACCGATCTCGGATCTGCTTTGGCCGTCAATCGCAGGCCGGCCGCGGACGCCCCGGCGCCGGCAGACAAACTCCGTGGCGCTGTAGCCACCCGGCCCGAGACTGGTGTCAGTCCGCGCGGCAGGACTGTGATTTTCACGCTCTGCTCGAACAACTACCTCGCCCAGGCGACGACTCTCATCCGATCAGTTGCGCGGCACCAGCCGGACTCACCGATGCTCCTTGGGCTTGTTGACCGGCTCGACCCGAGCATCGACTACGCGCAGCTTGCCCCGGCGACGGTCGTACCGATCGAGGAGATCGGCATCCCCGACTTCGACGAGTGGCGCCGGACACGCAACATCATCGAGATGAACACCGGCGCCAAGCCGACGTTCTTCAAGCATGTCATGCGCGTCTTCCCTGACGCCGACTCAATCGTGTATCTCGATCCCGACACGAAGCTGTTCGCGGACCTTTCGCCCCTCGATGATCTGCTGCGCGACAACGATGTAGTAATCACCCCGCACGTGATGGCGCCCATACCCATCGATGGCCTAATCCCGAGCGAACAGCTGTTTCTCAACTACGGCATCTACAACCTGGGATTCATAGCGCTGCGAAATGGCTCGAAGGCAGTCGACAGCTTCCTCGACTGGTGGGAGGAGCGCTGCCTGCGCCTGGGCTTCGTGCGCCTCGCCGAAGGGCTGTTCGTGGACCAGGGGTGGCTGACCATTGCTCCACAGTTTTTCGAGGGCATCCGTGTCCTGAACCACCACGGCTTCAACATGGCGCCATGGAACGTGCACGAGCGCCGCGTTGTTTCCGAGCGCGACGGGATCCGCTATCTCCAGGATGGCTCGGCGCTGCACTTCTATCATTTCAGCGGGTACCGATACACCAACCCCGCGGCGCTCAGCTCCGACCCCTACAACAGGGTCAGCCTGAATGAGCGACAGGACCTCATGGCGCTCTACGCGGACTATCACGCTGAGCTCATGTCTCACGGCGTGGAGCGGTTGAGCGCCATGCCCTGCGCGCTGCTGAGCGCGTAGCGTGGCTATTGAGATGGGTGAGCTCCGGGCACGGTCATACGAGCTGGCCGCGACGGCCGTCGAGCATGTTCGGCAGGGGGACGTCGCCCGCGCCGTGTCCGCGCTGCAGGAGCTGGAATTTGGCTCCATAGACGAGCACGTCCTGCTGCTCACCGACGGATTGCTGGCCCAGGTAGCTCAGGGGCGGAAGGTCGTCGCGACCTTCGACCCAAAACGACAGCCCGCGCCCGGCGAGCAGGTCATCGTGTATGGCAATTACCCGCACATGTTCGACAACCTCGTTCACAACAACCCGATGCGCCGCCACGTCGCCGATTTCTGGAAGTTCGAGCACGAAGAGGTCGAGTACGACCGGCGCTGGGACGGGGTCGACCGGATACTCATAATCAACAGCGACCGACGGGTCGACCGCTGGGATCAGCTTTTGCGCGACCTCGCTGCGGTCCGGGCACCATTGCACCGCGTGACTCGCGTCTCGGCGGCCACACCCGAGCCGGGCGAGGAAGGCGCGCTGGGCGGGACGCTGGGCTGCCTGCGCAGCCACATCGAGGCTTTGCGGGTGGCCGAGAGCGCGGGCGACGGCACCGTCCTCGTGCTCGAGGATGACTTCAGCTTCACGACCAGCGTCGAGGATCACCTCAATGACCTTGCCGCGTTCCTTGAGCGGCGCTACGACTACTGGGTCTGCCTGCTGGGGACGAGCAAGTACGGCAGAGTCGTGCCGGTTGACGATCTCGTATCCCGATCATTCCAGGAGGTGACGAACGCCGAGGCATACCTGGTCTCACCTGCGGGTCGCGCCCAGGTGCTTCCGGTGTTCAAGGACGCCCTCGGCAAGCTCAAGGAAACGGGCGAGACCGATGTCTACGCCGCGGATCGCTGCTGGACGGTCCTGCAGCCGAGCGGCAAATTCCTGGTGTTGCGGCGCAAGTTCGGCTTCCAGCGCTCGAGCGTGAGCGACATCTACGGCTCGATCTCGCGCTACATGGACTGAACGGCCTCGGCCTGGCGGCGGGTCATGTGCAGGACCTCGCGCTCGTAGAACTCGATTGCGCCGCTGGTGTCACCCGCGAAGCGGACACGACCGCCGTCGAGCACCATTGCGCTGTCGCACAGGTTGCGCACCGCGTCCATGGTGTGGCTCACGAAGATGACCGCGCGCCCACCTCGCACCAGCTCCCTGATGCGTTCGCGACACTTGGCCTGGAAACCCAGATCGCCCACCGAAAGAATCTCGTCGAGGAGCATGATCTCGGCTCCCAGGTGAGACGAGACGCTGAACGCCAGTCGGACGTACATGCCACTCGAGTAGAACTTGACCGGCGTGTCAATGTAGCGGCCGATCTCGGCGAACTCGATGATCTGATCTGCCGCCGCTGCGATCTCTCGTGGCTTGAGGCCCATGATCGTGCCGCTGAGCACTATGTTGTCGCGCCCCGACAGCTCCGGGTGAAAGCCGGCTCCGATCTGGAGCAGCGCGGCCACGCGCCCACGGATCTCCGCCTCGCCCTCCGTTGGGGCCGTCACCCTTGCGAGCACCTTCATGAGCGTGCTCTTGCCCGACCCGTTACGGCCGATAACCCCAAGTACCTCTCCGGCGCGCACCTCGAACGAGGCCTCGCGCAAGGCCCAGACGGTCGACTCCTTCGCGGGCAGACCATCGCCGCGACCCAGCAGACGGCCGAAGTTCCCGTACACCGAGCCGCGCCCGCGGACAGATGACAGGTCATAGCGTTTGCCGAGGTTTGTCGCGCGGACGGCGATCGATGACGCAGGCGTGGTCATAGGTGGTCGGCGATCGTCGGCTCGCGCCGGCGGAAGAAGAGGTACCCGGCAGCCAGGATCAGGAACGCCATCACGCTGCCGATTACCCAGGCCTCGACGGGCGGCGCGGGCGTCCCGGCGAGGGCCCACCTGAGCCCCTCGACCACCAGCGCCATGGGATTGAGCCAGAAGTAGATGCGGATCTCCGCGGGCACGATCGAGCTCGGGTAGATGATCGGCGTCAGGAAGAACCAGAGCTGTGTGAGGAATGGGACGAAGTTCGCCACGTCCCGATAGGCGGCCTGCAGTGACGCCAGTACGAACGTCACACCGAGCGCGGCCGCAACGCCGATCAGCAGCAGGAAAGGGACGGCGACGATTGCGGCCGTCGGCAAGATCGAGTGATAGAGCATCAGCCCCACGAGGGCGACCGCGTCAACCAGGATGTCGATGAGCGACGCGATGACGACAGCCATCGGCAGATAGGCCCGGGGAAAGTAGACGCGGGTGATGAGGACTGAGTTGTTCGCCAGGCTCGAGCTGCCCTCGGCCAGGATCTTGGACACGTTCCCCCATGCCAGCAGACCGGTGAGCACGAACACCGCGTAGGGCAGTCCGTCGGAGGGCATGCGTGCCATCAGCCCGAAGAACAAGGTGAACACGACCATCAACGCCAGTGGCTGGAACAGGACCCACGCGGCGCCAAGGATCCTGTGGCGGTAGCGGACCATCAAGGATCGCCGTGCCAACGCCAGCAGGATGGCGCGCGATCGCCATAGCTCACGCATGCCCAGGTCGAACAAACGCCCGGGCGGCCGGATGATCAGAGGCCGTGCCGTCGGCGCGGCAGGCGCGCGGTCCAGGCTGCCTGTTGTCTCGGTCACCACGCGCGTGTCGTTTCGGTCACGCGGCAATCATGCCCTACGGCCACTCTTCCGACCTGCCACTGGAGGTACTCCCGCAGCACCTATCATTGGCCGCGATTCGGGTGCCCGAGCGCCGGGCGGCCCACTTGTGGGATCGGGAGCAAAGCCGGATGGCGTTCGACGTCAGCATCATCGTGCCCGCCTTCAACAACTGGGCGGTTACGGAGCGTTGCCTCGCCTCCCTCGTCGAGTCGTCTCGGAGCTCGACGCTGCGCGCTGAGATCCTCCTGGCCGACGACGCATCAACGGACGAGACGGCCACGGAATGGGTTCGGTTCAAGGATTCACCATGGCCGGTGCGTCACATGCGCAACGACGTGAACCTCGGTTTCCTGGGCAACTGCAATGCCGCTGCGACGGCGGCCGAGGGCACATACCTTTGTCTCCTCAACAACGACGTGGTCGTCGAGCCCGGCTGGCTGGACCAGCTCGTGCACACGCTGGAGGTCGAACCAAACGCGGGCGCCGTCGGGCCGCTCTTTCTGAAGCCAGGCGGCCAGATCCTCGAATGCGGGGCAATGATCCACTCGGACGCGAGCGGACGCCAGCTCGGCTGGGGCGCTGCGGCGACCGACAGCCGGTTCGCCTACCTGAACGACGTGGATTACGTGTCGGGTGCTTGCCTCTGCCTGCGCACCGAACTCTTCCATGAGCTGGGCGGCTTCGACGATCACTTCGCCCCGGCGTACTACGAAGACGTAGACCTGTGCTTCCGGCTGGCCGAGAAGGGCGTCCGTATCCTGGTCAACCCTGCCGCGCGGATGACCCACCACGAGGGCAGCACGCACGGGACAAGCGGCGGCCTGAAGCGGTTTCAGGAGATCAATCGCCGAAAGTTCAAGCTGCGCTGGGCGGACCGGTTGGCGAGCATGCATCCGTCCCCCGAGCTGCCCGTCGACCGGATCCGGACTTGGAGGCGGTCGGGGACGATCGCCTTCTACTACCCACGACCGCTGACGTTCAACATGGATGCTGGCGCCCTGCGCCTGTATCGGCTGATGCTGGAGCTGCGCCGTCGCAATTACCACGTCGTGATCGTGAACCTGGACGACGACGATCAGCGGCGGCGCACATTCCATGAGGCCGGCATTCAGACCATGTTCGCCAGCTGGGGCGGCGACGACGGCCACGTCGAGTGGCTGGAGAACGACCCGCCAGTGGCTGCCGTCTTCTCGCACGTGCCGAGCGAGGAGCGCTTCTCGAAAAGCTACTACGCGCTGAGCCCGTCCACGGTCCGCATCTTCGACACCGTCGACCTCCACCTGCTGCGCACTGCGCGGCGCGCGGCGGTCGCCAATGGGCTGACGCGCGCGCCCGATCCGACCCTGGAGGATCTCGACGCGGACGGACTGGATGAGCTAGCCGCAGCGCGACGCAGCGACATGACCCTCGTGGTATCGGGGTACGAACGCGACCTGCTGATCGGCTCGTTCGCGTGGGAACCCCGCCGACTCCGGGTCGTAAGCACCATCCATGAGCCCGAGGCCGAGTTCAGGCCGATGGATGATCGGGCGGGCTTCGTCTTCTTGGCCGGATTCGCCCACCCACCCAACGTTGACGCTGCCGAATGGATCGTGGGCAAAATTTGGCCGCTGATAAAGCGCGAGCTGCCCGACGCGTGGCTCGACATCTACGGCAGTGCGATGCCCGACCGAGTCCAGGCACTGGCAGCAGAGAATGGCGTGTTCACCCGCGGGTTCGTGCACGATCATCGAGCGGCGCTGGCCTCCGCACGGGTAATGCTCGCCCCGCTGCGCTACGGAGCGGGCGTCAAGGGCAAGATCGGCGAGGCGCTCGCCGCCGGGACGCCTGTCGTGACCAATCGCGTGGGCATCGAAGGAATGGACGACGCCGGTTCGGCGGTCAGTGTTGGCGAGACACCGGAGGAGATAGCCGAAGTTGCCGTCCGACTGTATCGCGATGCTGAGGAGTGGCAGCGCCGTTCGGATGCCGGACGTTCAGTGCTCAGCGAGCGCTTCTCGACCGTGGCCAACACGGACGCACTGCTGGCGACAATTGCAGATGGCCGCGCGTGGCGCTCGAAGCCATCCGCCTACGACGTGGAGTTGCGACTGCTGTGGCATGAGCTTGGCCATCCGGGCCGGCCGTTCACGCACGCGATGGTCCGCGACAACCTCAGGACGTCAAAAGTGGGAGCGCTGCCTTCGCTGCCCAACCGGCTGTGGCGCTATTACTCAGACCATGGCTTCCGTGCCCTGTCGCGGAGAGTGGGCGACGAGGTCGGTCTTCGCCGGCAGGCGTCCCGGAGCGTGCCCAGCCCTGAGCGGACGAGGTCGTTCGTGCCGAGCATCCCGTCGCACGTCGAGTACTACCAGATGCTGCAGAGCTGGCGTGCGTGGGCACCGGCCGTGACCGAAGCCTGTCGCCGCGCCGGAATCCAGGTAGACCGCGGACTGGACGACTCGAGCAAGAGTCTCGGCAGCTCATTTCCCGCGTTCGTCGTGGACGAACGCTACATGGTCAAGCTCTTCGGGCCGTGGAACCTGGGGCAACGCGCCTTTGCCCGAGAGGCGGCAGCATACGAGCTGCTGTCAGGTGCCCAGACAGAGCTCGCGGTACCGCGCCGAATTGGCCAGGGCGAGCTGGGTAACGGCTGGTATTACCTGATCATCGAGCTACTCCCCGGCATAGCCTTCGAGGAGATACCCGACGACATTGCCGACAACAGTCGTCCGGCGACAACCTCGTGGATGGGCGACTTCGCGGGGCGGCTTCATGGAGTTCCAGTGCCGGCCGAGTTGACAGAGAGGGCGGTCACGGAATTCGGAGATGTGCTCGCGTGGCAGTACGAGCGCCAGCTACCCCACAGACTTGCCGACGGGCAGGTCCTGGGGGAGCTCACGGGTCAGGTCCGAGATTGGTTACGGCCGCCGGCCGAGATGCTGACGACGGCAAACGAGTTCGTCCTCGTCCACGGCGATCTGCACCATGGAAACGTAATCGGCGAGGTGATCGAGGGTAAGTTCGCGCCACGCGGAGTAGTCGACTTTGGCGAGGCATCAGTGGCTCATCCATTGTGGGAGCTGGGCGAGGTGTTCCGCGCCGTCCACGGCGAGCGAGCCCTCCTCGACCGTTTCATGGCGAGCTGGCAGTGGCCCGGCCGTGCACAGCCCAACTTCCCGTCTCTTGCCCTGTCCTACGTCCTCTACCGAGACGTGGACGCGTTCGAAAGATGTGCGGAGCTGGAGCGTGCCACGAGCCTGGAGGACCTGGCCGACCGCTTGTTCGGCTGATTACATGCGCTCTTCCATTTCGCACAACCTGCACAGGCTTCTGCGCAGCCGCCCGGCTGGCAACCCCGGCGGATCGATCGCGGCTGACACGCAAGAGCCTGGCGAATCGATTGCCGCTGACCCAAACCCGGTGCGAGGAGATGCTTTTGGTCGGGCCTCGGTCACCCTTCACTGGGAGGCCGTCGGATCAGGGAGCGTCGAGGTGCACGTCGGCCAGCCGGACGGGCCGCTCTTTGCGCGAACGGATGGCTCCGGTTCTCAGCAGACCGAGCATTGGGTCACCGATGGAACGGTCTTCTTCCTGACCGGTCCGTCTGATGCCCCTGGGGAGGTGAGCAACGCCACGCTCGCGACGGTGCGCATCGAGGTCCTCCCGCCGAACCAGAGCGTGGGTCAGATCCCGTACCGGGATGAGCTCCGGACCCTGCTCGACGAACCGATCCTGCGCGAGCTGGGTGCGTGGGCCGAGGCTGACGCGCGGCCACTTGTCTGGCTGCGCGACGATGATGCCACGTCCGACATCCACGCGCTCCGACGACTGCTGGAAATGTGCCGCAGGTTGGACGTCAGGCCCGCAATCGCCGTGATTCCGGCGGACGCCGATCCTTCCTTGACGGCCCTTCTGGCTGAATTCAACGTCGTCATCTGGCAGCACGGGTGGCGTCACGTGCGCCACGAGAATGGCGAATTCGGCGATGGACGATCACTATCGCTGATGGTCGACGACGCAATCGCCGGCGGTGACGGGCTGGACGGCCTTTTCGGTCCGTCTGGCTGGCAGCGTGTCTTCGTGCCTCCGTTTCACGCACTTTCGCTGGCCTTCAAGGAGAAGATCCCCAGCCTTGGCTATGTAGGTCTGTCAGCGGGCGATCCCCTCACACCGCCGGTCGCCGGCCTGCCTGAGGTGGACGCCGACATCGACATCCTGAATTGGCAGATTGGTGCCCCTTATCCACCCGAGCAGCTGGCAGCGATCACCGTCGCGCAACTGCAGGCTCGACGACTGGGCTCTGTCGATAGGCGACTCCCGCTGGGCATCCTCACCCACCACAAGCAGTTCGACGACGAGGCGTGGACAATCACATCTCGCCTGCTCGAGGTCTTGCGCGGCCATCCCGTGGTCGACTTTCCTGGCGCGGACGGCCTCTTTCAGCAGCCGCGCATTACCGCTCCGACGTCGGCGGTGGACAGCGAGGTGAGCATGGTGGTGACCAGCTGTGGACGCCAGGACCTGCTTGTTCGCACCCTCGACAGCTTCCTGGCGTTCAATACCCACCCGATCCGTGAGGTGGTGATCGTTGAGGATGGCCCTCAGACGCGCAATCAGCCGCTGGAGGCGCGCTATCGGCAGCACGGGTTCAAATGGCTGGCGACTGGCACCCAGGTCGGCCAGATGGCAGCGGTGGATCTTGCGTACGCCAACGTCTCCGGCGACTACATCTTTCACTGCGAGGACGACTGGGAGTTCTATTCGCCGAGCTTCATCGAGAAGTCCCTCGCGGTGCTTCGTTCCAACGCTGGAATCCTGCAGGTATGGCTGAGACCGCTGGACGACACGAATGCCCACCCATTGATGGCGGCGCTCCTGTTTGCGGGAGAAGTTCCGTACCGGTTGCTACAGCCCAACGCGCAGATCGGCGAGCATGGGACGTGGCACGGGTTCTCGTTCAACCCGGGCCTTCGACGGTCGCGCGATTACCTCGCGCTGGGATCATTCGGCGCCCTCGATGCCACAGGACAAATGGCCTCGGACCAGGTGGAGAGGCTTGCTGCGACGTTCTACTTTGAGCGTGGCCTGCTCGCCGCGATCCTGGCCGACAACGAGGGTCGCGGCTACGTCCGGCATACCGGCGGCAGCAGGCAGGTTCCCAAGGTTCTGGTGACTTGAGGGGCGTGGCAGGTTGATCGGTCGCAGGCGCAGGAGGCCCCAGGTGAGCGTCATCGTGCCGGCCTATAACTACGCTCGCTTCCTGCCGGCGTGTGTCGAGAGCGTCCTGCAGCAGACGTTGACGGACTGGGAGTGCCTGATCGTCGACGACGGCTCGACGGATGACACGCGAGCGGTCGCACAGAAGCTGGCGAAGTCAGACGAGCGCGTCTCCTATCAGGGTCAGCACAATCGCGGCCTTTCGGCGGCCCGGAATATCGGCTTCCAGTCCACCAACGGCAGTTACGTGCAGTTCCTGGATGCCGACGACCTGATCGCGCCGTCGAAACTGGAGCAGCAGGTCGAGATCCTGGAGTCAGACGTTACGGTCGGTGTCTCGTACAGCAACTACCGGCCATTCGACAGCGATACGGGCGAACGGCTGGAGCGGTTCTCACATCTCACCGTTGGGCCCGACCCCGTCCAGGATTTTCTTTACCTGTGGGAGCGCGGACTGACTATCCCACCGCACGCCCCACTGTTTCGTCGCTCACTCTGGCCGGACGGCCAGCCCTTCGTGGAGCACCTGTCGGCCAAAGAGGACTGGGTGATGTGGACGCAGCTGGCTCTGCGCGGAACGAAGATGCGCTACCTGGACGAAGAGCTGGCGCTGTACCGCATGCACGGCGCCAACATGACGGCAGACCGGCTGGGCATGGCCAGCGCGTTCGCCAGCGCCGCCCTGGAGATCACCAAGATGCTCCCCGCGGAGTTCCAGGCGGGCTTCATCGACGAGACGGTGGCCTACCTGGCACGCCTCTATCGTCACGAGATCAGCGCCGTGGCCGGACAGGCCGAGACAGAGCCGGCGGTCCAGGTCAGTGCGCATACAGCGCCAGAGTTCGAGCATGGCCGACAGGCCAGTCTGCGCGCGAATCCGAACCCGATCGAGGTAACCGACGGGTCGGGATTGGGACAGACCACTCTGGTTTGGGAGAGCAATGTCCCCAACCTCGAGATACACGTCGGCGAACCGGACGGCCCACTCTTCGTGAGTGGATCGCGGTCAGGTGAGGCGACCACTGGCAAGTGGGTACAGGACGGGACCAGGTTCCTTCTGCAGGACGCAACGGACGGTCGTTCCCTGACGGCCGCGAACACGCTGGCTGCTGAGACCGTCGGCATAGTGCGCCGACTCGAGACAGCGGACGTCGTGGACACGGCGGGCGCACTCGAGACTTCGGACGCGCCAGATGTCAGTCGGGCGCCGCCCGAGTAGCGGCGACCCGATTCGGGACCGCCACGGACCCACCGAGATAGCGACGCTTTCGGAGCGCGGCCGGCAGGGCCCGGACCAGCGCCGGCAAAGCGGCCAGCCTTAGCGGGTCCGCGACGACCATCTCTGCGAAGGAGAGCGCCTCGCGGCGCATGATCCAGGGCAGGTCGCGTAGAAAGGCGCCCGTCGTTTCGTTCTTGACCTGCATGAGCCGTTGATTGCGCCATGACAGCGACTTGATCCAGCGCGGGATGGCCTGGTTAGCCCGCGCGATCTCGAACAGAGAGCGAGCTGCCCCTACGCCCGCGCCACGCGCGTGCCAGGCCAGCGCACTCGGCGCATACCACGCGCTCCAGCCCAACCGGCGCAGCCGCCAGGCGAGATCGACATCCTCCTTGTACATGAAGAAGTCTTCGTCGAGCACCTCCCAGCCGCCGCCTGTGCGCGGCAGATGGGCATCGAGCAGGGCAATTCGACGGTAGACAGGTGCAGGACCGTCGGCGCCCCAGACAGGTCCGGCGAGCCGATGTGGTGGCCCATCAGCCTCGCCCTGCCCGCGACTCACGACCCGTCGGTCGCGGCGCATCTGAAGTCCAGTTGAGTCGAGGGTTTCCATGCGCGTCCCGTCTGCGCTGAGCTGGCGCAGCCTCCCCTGTACGGCGGCTAGCGCGGGTCTACCTTCGAACGCATCGACAGCCTCGCGCAGGAAAGCTCCATCCAGCTCCACGTCCTGGTTGAGGAGAAGCAGAAAGGCGCCCTGGGCGCTATCGAGGTGTCGGTTGTGCGCGGCGGCGTAGCCGAGGTTCTGGTTCGATTCGGTGAGCCGCATCCGCGGTTCTTCGTTCGCCTGCTGGCGCAGCCATTCGAGCGATCCATCTGTCGAGGCGTTGTCCAAGACGAGCAGCTCGAAGTCTGCCAGCTGCTGTGAGCGCACCGAGGCCATGCATGCGGGAAGCCAGCTCATGCCGTTGTACGTAACCAGCGAAACGGTAACCAGCGGGCGATTCGGCGGTGTCAACCCGCCCTAGCTCCAACCTGCGCCGAGGCGGAGCGTCTGGCCTGGCTTGACTCGACGACCTGCTGAGCTGTTCACGGTGTCCACGACGAGCCGCGCGTTGGCGTAAACCCAATTCCAATCGACGCCGTCGTGACGCACCATCACGACGACCACGTCGCTCTCGTCGACGAGCTCAGGCAGGGGCACCGAGTCGTAGGAGTGACCGGCTGTGTCGACGACCTGCACAACATGCGGGTCATGGAATCGAACGACCGCTCCCCGGCGTACGAGTTCGGCCATCGCTTCAGCCGCCGGGGCGTTGCGCGCATCGCGAACGTTGGGCTTGAACGCCACGCCGATAATGCCGACGCGGGCTTGGTCGAGCGCCTGGCCGCGCCGTTCCAGGGCGTTCGCGACCAGGTTGACCACGTGCGTTGGCATCGCGCCGTTGATGTCCGCGGCAAGCTCGACGAAGCGATCGGTGATGCCAAACTGGCGCGCCCGCCAGGCCAGGTAATACGGATCGACCGGGATGCAATGCCCGCCTACCCCCGGACCTGGCCAGAAGGGCATGAAGCCAAAGGGCTTGGTAGCCGCCGCGCCGATCACCTCCCAGACGTCCAGGCCCATCCGCTCGCAAAGCAAGGCCAGCTGGTTCACCAGGGCGACGTTGACGTTGCGGAAAACGTTCTCGTGCAGCTTGGCGAGCTCGGCGGTTTCAGCCGACGAGACCTCGACAACCTCGCCGCCGAGCTCGCGGAGAAGGGCCGCGGTGCGTCGCGTGTCAGCCGGCGTCAGGCCGCCAACCACACGCGGGATCTCGGTGCCGAAATGACGCCGGTCACCTGGATTGACCCTCTCCGGCGCGTAGGCGAGACCGAAGTCGCGGCCGGCGACGAGACCCGAGCGCTCGAGCACGTCGCGCACCGGACCGGCGGTGGTCCCCGGCCACGTGGTCGACTGAAGGACGACGAGCTGCCCAGCGCGAAGCGACCCGGCCACCTGTTCGGCGGCCGTGAGCACCGGTCCCAGGTCTGGCTCCTGGTTCTCGGTAACCGGTGTCGAGACGCAGATGAAGATTGCGTGGGCCTGGGAGAGGCCATCCTCGTCCGGGCCACACAGCTGCAGACCGCCGGCCAGGGCATCGCTCAGGCGGCTGTCAGAAACATCGTCCAGCGGCGACTGTCCACTGCGAAGTGACGCCAACCGCGCCGAATTGCTCTCGTAGCCGACTACCTCCAGCCCCGCGTCCCGGAACGCGAGACCCAGCGGCAGGCCGACGTAGCCCAGGCCGATGATTGCCACTCGAGTATCAGCCCGACTTGTCAGTTCCCGGTCATTCATCCGGCAGCGAGGATACGACGCCACCAGTGCACTGCTAGGTTGGCCGGCGCCGGGCCGGCCGAGGTGGCAACCGTGCGGACAAACGGAATCAGTCGGGCCGCATCGGAGGGGTCGGAGAATTGGAACCTTCGGGCAGGCCCGTCCGCGTGCTCATTGTGCACCCGCGCGATCTCGCCGAGCCGACCGGCGGCGGTATCCAGACCTTCTTGCGCGACTTCGTCACACACTCACCGCTGGACTTCGAGATATCGGTCGCCGGCTTTACCGCCGACCCACGGGCACGACCGGTGGGCACGTGGAGCACGGTGGAAATCGGCCAGCGACGGGCGCGTTTTCTCCCGGTGGCCCGATCGGGATCGCTCGCACGGCAACCACTCGGGCTCGCACGAACGCTGGGCGCGTTGCGGACGCTGAGGCACGAGATGCGCCAGCCGGGCACCATCCTCCAGCTCCACCGGCCCTACCGAGCGTTCCTGCTGGCCGGCCATCGTGGGCCGCGTGTCCAGATCATCCACCTGGACCTGGACGCCTGGCCTGGGCCGTCGGGATGGCACCGGCTGAGCTGGCTGTATCGCGATTTTGCTGACGGGCTAGAACAATTCGACCGTGTGTTCGTGGCCAACGAAGCGGGTGCCGAGAAGCTGCGCCTCGAGAACCCCTCCGCGGCCCCGCGGATCGAATACCTGTCCGGCTGGTACGACGACGGCGTGTTCAACCCACGCGCGCATTCCAGTCGCGACGGCATCCGTGACGCCCTGTGCGCGACGTTCGGCCTGCCCGCGCCCAAGGTGTCCGAAAAATGGGTCCTTTTCGTGGGCCGACTTGACCAGATCAAAGCGCCCGAGCTGATGGTCGATTCCTTCGCCGAGTTGGCGCGCACGGCAGGCCAGCCCGTGCGACTGATCGTTTGCGGCGACGGGCCAATGCTGCCGGCCGTACTGCGGCGCGCGGGCGAGCGCGACGTGGCCGACCGCACCCACGTCATCGGCGATCAACCCCGCGACGTTGTCGCGCAGCTGATGGCGGCCGCCGATGTACTGATCGTCACGTCGGAGGCGGAGGGTGGCGGCCCCCGCGTAGTGCTCGAGGCACTGGGCAGCGGCTTGCCGGTGGTCTCGACGATCGTTGGCGAGGTCCGCCGCTCGGTCACCAGCGGCAGCAATGGATGGCTGGCCGAAGCGCGGACTGCAGATGCGCTGGCGGCGGGCCTGCGCTGGGCACTCGAGCAACCGCGCGAACCAATCGCAACCACCGCAGCCAACGCCGCTCGATCGTTCATCGCCTCGGCCGTTCTCCAGCCGTTGTACGACCGCTACCGCGAGCTTGCCCGGTCCCCGACACAGGGTCGTGGCAG
>JBPCLD010000127.1:0-4550 GCA_051003655.1 Candidatus Limnocylindrales bacterium
GCCTTGTCGATCTTGTTGAGGGCGACCACGATCGGCACCTTCGCGGCGCGAGCATGGTCGATGGCCTCCAGCGTCTGCGGCATCACGCCATCATCAGCCGCAACCACCAACACAGCGATGTCGGTTACTTTGGCACCGCGCGCGCGCATAGCCGTGAACGCCTCGTGGCCGGGGGTATCCAGGAACACGACGCGATTGCCGTTCTTCACGACCTCGCTGGCGCCGATGTGCTGGGTAATGCCACCGCGCTCGCCGGCCGCGACCTCGGTCGCGCGGATCGCGTCCAACAGGCTGGTCTTGCCGTGGTCGACGTGCCCCATAACGGTCACGATCGGCGGCCGCGGATGAAGCAAGCTGTCATCGTCCTCTTCGAAGAGGACCTCCTTGGTGGCCTGCGGCGTGGGAGCCTCGCCATTGCCCTCGACCTTCTCCGGCTGGCGCGCCTCGGCCACCTCGTAGCCGAGCTCACCCGCCACGAGGCTGGCTGTATCGCGATCGAGGGGCTGGTTGATGTTGGCAAAGATGCCGCTCTTGATCAGCTCGCGGATCACGTCCGCGGCATTAACGCTCAGCGCCTCGGCCAGCTCCTTGACTGTGATCGAATGGGGAATCTCGACCTGAACGCGCTGGTTCGGGTCAAGCGTCTGAACCGCCGAGTCGGCGGTTGCCTGGTCTGAAGCGGGCCGCCGCTGGGGCTTGCGCGGTCCACGGGTGTTGCGTGTGCCACTTCGACTACGAGCCATCTGCATCTCCCCCAGAAATCGCGGTCTCGGCCACTGGCCCGCGCTCCAACTGTGCTCGCAACTCGGCGGGCAGCGGTGCCGACAGGGCGCGCTCGATGGCCTTCTTCTTGATTGCCGCCGCCCAGCACGAGCCGTCGGCACAGAGATATGCGCCGCGCCCGCTCGCGCGGCCGGTCGTGTCCAGAGTCACCGTGCCATCCGGCGTGCGCACGATGCGCACGAATTCACGCTTCTGGCGCTCCGTCCTGCACGCCACGCATGTCCGCACCGGGAAGCGACGCGGCGGCAGTGCCTGTCCGATGTTCACGGCCGGCATCACGAGCCACTATCCGCTTTGGTCACCGGCGCCGCCGCGACCTTGCGCGTTCGACGTGCCGGGGCAGGTACGGCGGCGGCTTCGATCGTCACTTCTGCTTTGGCTGCGGCGGCCTTGGCCGGAGCCTTCTTGGCGGGCGTCGTCTTGGGCTTGGCGCCGTCTGTCTCAACCTCGACGCTCGGGGCAACCTTGGTTGCGGTCGTCGCCGGAGCCTTGCGCGCGCGGGTCGCCTTGGGCTTGGGCTCTTCAGTAGACGCGGCCGGTGCTACCGGCGCGGCCTCAACCGCCGCCTTGGGAGCGCGCGTTCGCTTCGGCTTAACCTCGACTTCAACAGCGGGGGCCGTCTCGTCCGCCGCGACTGTCACCGCTGCCTGGTCTACCTTGACCGGCGCGGGCGTCGGCGGCCGTGTCTGTGCCTGGTCGCTTCGAATGTCGATCCGCCAGCCGGTCAGCTTGGCCGCCAGGCGCGCATTCTGGCCCTCGCGGCCGATGGCAAGTGAGAGCATCCGTTCGGGCACCGTGACGTTGGCGATGCGGTTCTCCTCGTCGATCGTGACGCTGACCACCTGCGCCGGGCTCAGGGCATTGGCCACGAACACGGCCGGATCATCGTTCCACGGGATGATGTCGATCTTCTCGCCGCCGAGCTCGGCCACCACCGCCTGCACGCGGCCGCCGCGCTGGCCCACGGTTGCGCCGACGGGGTCGAGGCCATCCTGGCGGCTGGCAACGCCCACCTTCGAGCGGCTCCCGGCCTCCCGGGCGATCGCCTTGATCTCGACCGTTCCGGCATTGATCTCGGGCACCTCGAGCTCGAACAGCCGACGCAGGAAGTTCTTGTGCGTGCGGCTGACGTAGATGAGCGGACCCTTGGTGGTGCGGCGCACCTCGAGCACATACGCCTTTACGTGCTGGCCGATCCGGTAATGCTCGGATGCGCTCTGGTCGGTGGTCGGCAGGATTGCCTCCGCCCGGCCGACATCGAGGATCACGCCGCGCGGCTCCACTCGGCTGACCGTGCCGGTGATGATCTCCGACTCGCGCTGGGCGTACTGCCCGAAGACCTGCTCGCGCTCGACCTCGCGAAGACGCTGGCGGACGAGTTGAGTTGCCATCTGGGCATGGATTCGGCCGAAGCTGTTGGCATCGAGATCACCGATGCGCACGAGATCGCCAACTTTGGCGTTCGCGTCGTGCTTCCTGGCATCGTCGACCGTGAATTCGATCGTTTCGTCTTCGATGTCGTCGACGACGACCATCGCGCGGTAGGCGTTGAAGCGGCCGCTGTCGGAGTCAACGTCGACGTAGACGTTCTCGTTGCCGGGGCTGGTTCGACGGTAGGCGGACTGGATCGCGTCGGCGAGCGTGGCGACGAGCTGCTCGCGGGGGATGTTCTTCTCAGCATTCAGCTGCAGGAGGGCGCCGATGAAATCACGGTTCATGCGCGGCCTCCTTTCGCTGTGCTATCGGTCCCCCGTTAGGCTCCGAGTGTCTCTGCGCAACCCTTTGCTCATAAATAAACGTGGGGGTCACCCACGTTCAGCGGCGGCCAGAAAACTGACCCGAAGTATACACAATGAGCGTGAATCCACCACGCCGAGCGGCTCGGAAGGCACGGCCGAGCGGACCGCGTCCTCCCCCGCGCGGACCGCGACCCGTCCCGCGTATCACCCATCGCCCGGCGGCCGGCCCAGGCCTTCTGGACTGCCCCGTACCTTGAATTCTTCGGCCGCGTCTGGAGCGCCGTCACGCTCAACCCCCACGCGCACATCTCACCCGGAGTCCCGGCTTCGCAGGGCCTGGCGGGCTGGCGGCCAGGTGGTATGTCTGACGGATCAGGGGCTTCGCCGGGCGCACTTCTTTAGCCCGGCGCGATCAGAGCCGCCCGACCGCGATCTCCGCCAGCTGCTGAGCAATCTGGGTGTACGACGGGTCAAGATTTCCTGCCTGCGGGAATGACAGGACGAAGAGTGGCCCGCCACCTATGTCCACCCACATGGAGCCGAGACCGGCGGAAGGATTCCAGAAGGCAGGATGCCCGTTCACTGTCGCGTCGCTCCCGCCACTCCCGAACGAGGCCTTGACGACGCTGAGATCAAGGGTCTGGAAAGCGCCGTAGACGACGTCACCCTGGTTGTTGCTGAGTCCCTCGAGATTCCATACGCACCCGCCGATCGTGTCCTCGACTCCGGCCGCATAGTTGCTCTTGCCGGTTGCGGCGTTGAGCTCCGCCGCCGTAAGCAGGCTGCACACGTCGGTGGTGCCGCCAACGGGCGCCGGCGTTGTGCCGACCGAAGGAGCGACCGTCGGTGAGGTCGTGGCCTGGCCGGCCGTCGGAACTGCATTGCCGGTAGGGGCGGGCGTTCCGCCGCCGCAGGCTGAGATGGAAACGATGACCAGAGCGGCAAGCGCCGCGTTCGAAAGTCGCACTTTATGACCTCTACATCGCCGGCGGAGCCCGCCCACCTAGAGTCCTAGGTGCGCCGGGCGGCCACCGTACACCCGGTTCGTGATGTCCGTCGTGAATTGGCTGCGCAACCTCAGTAGGCGCGCGCGAACAGCACTCGCTGCTTGGACGGCTGGCCATCGACGAGGCACGCGCCTTCGTCCTGCGCGCCATCGAACGGAATTACCCGGATGCTCGCGCCGGTCTCGGAGTTGACCTGCTTCTCACAGGCGGCGTTCCCGCACCAATGGGCCATTAGGAAGCCCCCATCCTTGTCGAGGATGGCCTTGAACTCGTCATAGCCGTCGGCCAGGTGGGTGTTCTCGGCGCGGAAGTCGACAGCGCGCTGGAAGAGCTGCTGCTGGTAGTCGGCCAGCCGACCCGCCATACCGGACGCCAGCGAGTCGAGCGCGGCCGTTTCCTTCAGCCGATCGACGCGCCTGACCAGGACTGCCTGGCCGGCAGCCACGTCACGCGGGCCGATCTCGAGCCGGAAGGGCACGCCGCGTAACTCCCAGTGATTGAACTTGAAGCCGGGCGACTCCTCGCGCCAGTCGACCTTCCAGCGCAGCGGGCCAGACATGGTGCGGATGTCGGCCAGCTGCTTCTCGACGGTCTCGATCGCTCCCGCAACGGCGGCGCGGTCCTCCTCGCTGCGGAAGATTGGGACGATTACCACCTGCGTCGGCGCCACGTTCGGTGGTAGCACCAGCCCGCCGTCGTCGCCGTGAGCCATGATCGTCGCCCCGACCATTCGGGTCGAGAAGCCCCAAGACGTCCCGTATGGGTTCTTGAGCGTGTTATCGCGATCGAGGAACTGGATCCCAGCTGCCTTGCTGAAGTTCTGTCCGAGCATGTGGCTCGTCCCGGCCTGAAGCGCCTTGCCGTCGCGCATCATCGCCTCGATGGCGTGGCTGTACTTCGCACCTGGGAACGTCTCAGTGCGTGTCTTGACGCCGCGGATGACAGGGATCGCCAGCCAATCCTCAGCCGTCGCCCGGTAGGCCTCGAGTCCGACCGCGACCTCATCGGCCGCCTCCTGCTC
>JBPCLD010000128.1:0-8354 GCA_051003655.1 Candidatus Limnocylindrales bacterium
GATCGAGGGTTCGACACGGTCAAGGAAATCAAGCGGCTCGATCCTTTCGCCGCCGCCGAGTGACGGTCACGGAGGCGCCGGCGTTCAGTGCGTCGGAGATGATGATCGTGGCGGCGGCGCGTGAGCTTGCCGGCCAGCGGGTGTGCTTTGTCGGTGTCGGTCTGCCCAACATCGCGGTCAACCTCGCCAAGCGGACGGTCGCCTCGGAATTGGAGCTCGTCTACGAGGCCGGCGTGTTCGGAGCGCGTCCGGCGCGGCTGCCGCTGTCGATCGGCGATCCGACGATCGTCACCCACGCGACGGCAGTCACGAGCATGTTCGAGCTGTTCGGCTACTACCTCCAGGGCGGCTTGATCGACGTCGGCTTCCTGGGCGCCGCGCAGATCGATCGCCAGGCGAACATCAACACGACCGTCATCGGTGATTACTCGGCACCCAGGACACGCCTGCCCGGCTCTGGGGGGGCGTGCGAGATCGCCCAGAACGCCAAATCGGTCTTCGTCATCATGCGCCAGTCGCCGCGCTCATTTGTCGAGCATCTGGACTTTCGGACCTCGGTCGGCACCCGCGTGCGCGTCGTGGTCACCGACCTGGGCATCTACCACATGGTTGGCGGCGAACTACAGCTCGACTCGCTCCACCCCGGCGTGACCCTTGACCAGGTCCGTGCCGCGATGGGCTGGAGGCCCCGCGTCGCCGAGCAGCTGACGGAAACACCCGCGCCCACGGACGACGAGTTGCGTCTGATCCGCAAGGAGCTCGACCCGGGGGGCGTCTACACCAGCTAGATGTGCTCGCTCGAGCATGGCCCGGCTTGGCGCCGCGAGCGCTCGCTGGCCCTGAGTACCGTCGCGCCCAGCCGTAGAGCAACCCACGGGAGGACGCAACGGACAGGATTTCACCTTGGTTGAACAACAGGCACCATTTCGGATGGCTCAGGGCGTGATCCTGCCGCGAAACCGACGGGATTTCAATGGAGATGCGAAAGGTGTCGCGCTGGACACGTCCACCCAGCGTTCATCCCTGCCGTAAGGCGCGGCTTGTTCAACTGCAGTGAAATCCCGCGCGTTCAGTCGCGCGTTCAGTCAATTTCCCGCGCGGAGCGGCCAGCTACGTGAAGATCCGGCGGAGTGGCGCGGATCGGGAACTGGCCTCGCCGGTGCTCGGCTGGCTAAACGGCTTAGCGGCGGCGCGCGGAGATGAGCAGCAGAACTCCGACGACGATGATCACGACGGGCCAAACCACGCCCAACTCCGGGATGTTGGAGAGCTGCCCGAATACCTGGATCAGGCCGATGATGCCCAGGATCACGGCGGCGACCAGCGGCCAGCGACTGCGACGCTCGCGCGCCAGCCCGATGGCCCAGATCAGCACGAAGGCGCCGGCCAGGCTGAGCGCGGTTATGCCCGGACCGCTGTACAGCTTGAGCTCGCTGATCAGGCGCGCCACGCCGAGCGCGAGCAGCAAGAGACCGGGGATCGCCGCGAACCACGATCCACCGAAGAGCCAGCCCGCGATCATCGCCGCGCCGATCGCCAGCAACAACACGGTCCCCGCGGTGATCGTGTTCGGTGGCAGCGCGGCCTGGACCAGCAGCGCGATTCCAACCAGCACGAGCAGGATGCCCAGCCACGGGAAGTTGCGGCCGCGGTTCGTCCAGGTCTGGCCGGTCCAGTCGGACTCGTCCGCCCGGCGCTCGACGTCCTCGTGTGCCTGCTGCTGGCGCTCGTCCTCGGGTGTGACGTTGCGGGGCTCAGGCTCGTTCATGCGCGAAAGCGTACCAGCAGGACTACGGCAAGATAGGTCAGTCGTCGGCGGTCGAGGCGAGCCGTGCCGCGCTCAGGAAGGCGCGATAGATCGTGATCGCGTCGTCCGACTCGTATGCGATCCCGCGATCCCCCACCCGTTCGAAGCCTGGGATCGTGGCCGCGACATCGGCCTGCCCGGGATGCTGAAACGCGATCCTCAGCTTCAAGGGCGCTTGCATCGTCAGCGGAAGGAGCGCCTGGTCGGATCCCGCAGCTCGTTCGGTGACACGCCGCGCGCCATCGCGGATGAGATCTCGTGCCCTCGATGGATGGATCGAGTCGGCGGCCTGCCAGCTGATGCCGCGCTTGACGACCACGAGCTCCGCCCACGGAAACCAATCGGCGAGCTCCTGGGCCAGGGCATCGTCGCCGCTGATCATTCCAACCGGCACGCCAAGGGCGCCCAAGTAGAGCGCGTTGATCGCCGCCTCGGTGATCGGGCGGTCGTTGATGGAGGCCAACGTGATACGTCCCGTGTAGGTGTGAGCGATGGTGCCGCGCGGATGACCGGCACGGGCGTGGTAGCCGACGAAAAGCGCCACGCCGAAACCGCCGTCAACCGCAGCCTCAACCATGCTGTACGGCTTCTTGCCCTGGACGAGGCGCGCACGCGGATCGAGCTTCTCCGGGGTCAGGTTGAACATCTGCCCGTGGCTGTCGTTGACGGTCACCTCGGTTGCGCCGCCTGCGAACGCACCCTCGATGGCAGCGTTGGCCTCGCCGACCATCAGCTCGACCGACTGGGGGTAAAGATCGTCGCCGCGGTTGGTCGGCTTGGCATGACTGATCCCCGCCACGCCCTCCATGTCGACCGAGATGTAGACCTTGACCACGAACTCAGTGCTCCCCTTTGGGTTGTGGGCCCTCGCGCGCGGGCGCTCCGATCCATACCGAGCCGTCAGCGTAGTTCTCGGCCTTCCAGATCGGCGCCCGTGCCTTGAGCTCCTCGATCGCGTAGCGGGCAGCGTCGAAAGCAGCATCACGGTGCGCCGCTGCGGCCGCGATAACCACGCTCGGTTCGCCTACAGCCACCCGTCCCACGCGATGGATCATGGCCAGGCGGTGAACACCGAAACGCTCGGCGATTTCCCCTCCTATCGTGCGCAGCGTATCGAGGGCCATCTCCTCGAAGGCCTCGTAGTCGAGGCCCGTCACCTTCTCGCCCGCGTGACGCGCGGCCTCGGCCTCCTCACCCGGGGCCGGCTTGCCGGGCGTATCACGCGTCTGGCCGACGAATATGACGAGGGCGCCGTCGGCGTCAGTGGGAACCGTCGCGCGGAGCTCGGCCAGCAGCTCATCTTCGATGCGCAGGTCCCGCAATTCGCAGCGCAGTAAGCCGGCGCCGCCGGCGACCGGCGGAATGAGCACCAGCTCGTCGCCGTCGGAAAGCCTGTCGTCGGCCGCGGCGTACGTCCGATTTATCGCAAACCGCACTGACTCACGCGACGAGCTCAGCCGCGGGTTGTCGGCGACCATCAGCTGCCAGGCATCCTCGATGGATGCCCCGGCCGGCAGCTCCAGATCGCGCTCACGCCAACCGGCGCGCTCGCGGAGGGTGGCGAACAACCTGACTCGGACGAGCAATGCGGACCTGGTGACCTCCAGCCTGTTCAGATGAGGATGCCGTTGGAAACGTACAACGCCGCGGCGCCGATCGTGCCCGCGAGCACCGCGGCCAGGGCGATGTACAGGAGGCCGGTCGCCGATTCCATCGATCTCGTTTGCGCCGTGCGCAGGGCCATGTAAACCAGCACGACCGGGAAGACGACAGTGATGATGCCACGCAACCAGGCGAGCAGTGCCGACGAGCCGGTCAACGCCTCCCACGGCTCCTGGTCGACGCCGCCGCCCAGCGTGCCCCACACGACGAACAGCAGCGCCTGGACGACGAGCGCGGTCAACAGCATCCGCGACTGGAGCAGGAGGGGGCGCTCCGATAGCTTTGGTGTGACCAGATACCAGTGACCTAGTGCGATCGCCGCAAGCGCGCCGCCGGCGACGGAGGACAGGGTGCCGAACTGGACGTAGAGCGGCACCGCGTCGACGATCGTCGGAGCCCACCCCACAGCAGCGGCTCCCAGCGTGACAGCGGCGGTGGCAGCGGCCGCGCCGCCCAGCGCGAGGCGAAGCGGCCTGTGACCAAGCAGCACGGCGTACGCAAAGGCGCTGATCGCGAAGGCGCCCAGGGCCAGGCGTCGCAGCGTGTCGAGCTCCGCGGACGCGGGTCTGATGGCAAGAGCCGTGGGCTGTGGCAGGGCGCCGTCCGAGGCGAACGCGAGCGCCCCCAGGATGGCGGCAGCGACGGCCGTGAAGCGCAGGTAGCCGCTGGTCGCGTCCGTGACCCAGCCGGCAGTCGCGGCGAAGTAGAAGGCGCCGACGGCAAGCGAGACCAACGTGATCCAGTTGACGTAAGGCAGGGCTTCGGCAAGCGTCTCGACGGGCATGTCCCGAGTGTATGGGCGCGTCAGGCTCGGTCGATCAGCTCCAGGACGTGGCCGAGCTCTTCGATTGACTCGACGGTGATCGGGTCGATGACCAGCTGCACATGGGCGACGCCAACGTCCGCGTATGCACCGATGGCCCGCGCGAGCTCCTCCCTGCTCCCGGTCAGTGGTGGGGTTGGCTTGGCGATCTCGCCGCCCGCCGCACGCCCCGTGCCACCGGGCAGCTGGACGAGGACGGTCACGGTGCGCTCCACCTCCGACGGATCGCGCCCCGCCGCTGTCACCGCCTCGTCGACGCTGGCCGTCATCCCGGCGAGCCCCTCAGGCGTGTTGCCGAACCAGTCGTGCCAGGCATTCCACGAGTCCATATGCGGAGCCGTGAAGCGCAACACCCGCTCGCCGGCGGAGCCGATCATCAGCGGCGGTCCATTCGGCCGCGGGCCGCGTGGCACCAGCTCAAGGTCGCGCGCCTGGTAGAACTCGCCGTCGAAGTCGACGTGACCATCGCGCAGCAGCGAGCGGATGATCGTGAACGCCTCCTCGAAACGGCTGGCGCGGCGGTCGAACGGGTAGCCATAGGCGGTGTACTCGGGCTCATTCCAGCCGGCGCCCAGGCCCAGGATCAGCCGGCCGCCGCTGATCTCGTCGATCGTCGCCGCCTTCTTGGCGATCATCGCCGGATTGTGGAAGCTCGTGCACGCGACGAGCGGACCGATCTCGACCTTCGACGTCGCCTCGGCCAGCGCGGCGAGGCTCGACCAGGCCTCCCACGGCCCCACGACGTCGAGCGGCCGGCGATAGAGCAGGTGATCGCCGACCCAGAGCGAGTCGAAGCCGACCTGCTCCGCGGTCACGGCCATCTCGCGAACCTCCGGCCAGCGGACCTCGCGCTCGACCTCGGGCAGCTGGACTCCAACCTTCAGCGGGCGATTTCGTTCCATGACCGGAGTCTATCGACGCTTGGTGCGCTCAGGATTGCTCGCCGTGAGCGAATTGCCTGTTCCGACATGACTTTCTCTTTGAGTGGCCGCACGTCACGCGCCGGCGATGGACGAGGGACCGCACTCGATCGCAGCGCACGATCGGCACGCGGTCATTGCCCTACTGACCGGACGAAGGCACGAAACGGGTCGGTCGACTCCAGAAAATTCGGCAATGACGCGCCCGTTCCCTGCCCTCGCCGCTTCCGGCTCTAAACTCCCGCCGTGACCAAAACAGCGCTGATCACTGGAATAACCGGGCAGGACGGCTCGTACATGGCCGAGCTCCTGCTCCAGGAGGGATACCGCGTAGTCGGAATGACACGCCGCTCGAGCACGGGCACCTTCGAGCGGATCGCGCATATCGTCGACCAGATCGAGATCGTGCAAGGCGACCTCATCGATCAGGCGTCGATGGTCGAGGCGTTGCGTACCGTGCGGCCGGTCGAGGTCTACAACCTCGCCGCCCAAAGCTTTGTACCAACGAGCTGGAACCAGCCGGTCCTGACCGGCGAGGTCACCGCACTCGGCGTGACACGCCTGCTCGAAGCAGTCCGACAGGTGGATCCGACGATTCGCGTCTACCAGGCGTCATCGTCGGAGATGTTCGGCAAGGTGCAGGAGGTTCCCCAGAACGAGGGAACCCCTTTCTACCCACGCAGCCCGTACGGCGTGGCCAAGGTTTATGCGCACTACCTGACCGTCAATTACCGCGAGAGCTACGACATATTCGCGGTGTCTGGTATCTGCTTCAACCACGAATCGCCACGCCGAGGCAAGGAGTTCGTGACGCGCAAGGTCACCGACGGAGCGGCGCGGATCAAGCTCGGCATGGCCACCGAGCTTCGCCTAGGGAACCTCGAAGCCGACCGCGACTGGGGCTACGCCGGCGACTTCGTGCGTGCGATGTGGCTGATGCTCCAGCAGGAGGAGCCGCGCGACTACGTGATCGCCACCGGTGAGGCGCACACCGTGCGCGACCTCTGTGACGTTGCTTTCAGAGAGGTCGGCCTGGACTATCGCGATTTCGTCGTTACCGACCCGGCGTTCATACGGCCGGCGGAGGTAGACCGACTCCTGGGCGATGCCAGCCGAGCCCGTCTCGAGCTGGGCTGGGAGCCGCGCGTGGGGTTCGGTGAAATGATCGCAATGATGGTCCGCGCTGACCTCGAGCGACTTGGGCATGGGCGTTCTGACGCGGGCCATGTCGAGCCCGCCTGAGCGCTCCTCCTGAGTCCTGACCGTCGGAGCTGACCACGGCTTCGCTCGCGACGATGAGCCAGTGAGCGGGCTGCCGCTGCGAAGCAGCAGTTAGCATCTACGGGTCCGTCCAAGTGGTGCCGGCCCTCCGAAGGTGGCCTTGACCGACACCGGACTCCTGGTAACGCTCGCCCTGGCGCTGATCGCGGCAACGATCGGTGCCGCTATCGCTGTTCGTCTCGGACAGTCCGCGATCCTCGGTTATGTAGTCGCGGGGGTGCTGATCGGCCCGTACACGGTCGGGCCGGTGGCCGAGGTGGAGACAGTTGCCGCGCTGGCGGACATCGGCCTGGTATTCCTGATGTTCGCGATCGGGCTTGAGCTCTCGATCCGAGATCTCGCTCGCGTGGGTCGAGTTGCCGTCGTTGGCGGAACGGTGCAGGTCGTGGCGCTGATCGTCATCGGCTACCTGGTCGGCGTTGCGCTCGGATTCGGGCAGCTGGAGTCGCTGTTCTTCGGAGCCTTCATCTCGCAGTCGTCGAGCATGGTCATGGCCAAGATCCTCGGCGAGCGGGGCGAGCTGGACACCCGGCACGGCCACCTGGTGCTCGGCTGGGCAACCCTCCAGGACCTGTCAACCGTCGTGCTCGTGGTGGTGCTTGGCGGCTTGGCACTGGGCGGCGATCTGGTCGCCAACGTCGGGCTTGCGGTAGGGAAAGCGGTCCTGTTCATAGCCATCCTGCTGCCGGTCGGATTGAAGGTGCTGCCGTGGGCGCTCGAGCACGTCGCGCGCCTGCGCAACCGCGAGGTATTCGTGCTCAGCGTCGTCGCCGTGGCGCTGGGAACTGCCTACGCGTCGGAGTTCTTCGGCGTATCGCTCGCCCTGGGGGCCTTCCTGGCCGGATTACTGGTCAGTGAATCGGACATCAGCCACCACATGCTCGGCGAGCTCGCACCGTTGCGCGACGTTTTCGCGGGCATCTTCTTCGTTTCGGTGGGCATGCTCATCGACCCCGCGTTCGTGGTCATGGCGTTCGGGCTCGTCGCCATCGCCGTCCTGCTCGTGGTCGGCGCCAAGGGGGTCTTGATCGCGGGGCTGAGCCGGCTGCTCGGCGTGCCCGGCCGGACAGCGGCATTGGCCGGAGTGGCGATGGCCCAGTCAGGCGAGTTCTCGTTCCTGCTCGCCCGCCTCGGTGTCGATTCGGGCGCTGTCGGTGCTCAGATGTTCAGCCTCATGCTTGCCTCGGCCGGGGTGAGCATCGCGCTCGCCCCGACTCTGCAGAAGTACGCTCCGGCGACGTTGCACCGGATCAACCTCCTGCGATCTGAACGCGACCAAACCTCTATTGCGACCGATGATGGACCTGACGCGGCGGGACGCTACGCCATCCTGTGCGGCTACGGCCGCGTCGGCCGGCTCGTGGCCGAGGCGCTCGAGCGGCGCGGGCTCCCGTACCTGGTCATCGAGCTTGACCCGCGAATCTGCCGTGCTCTGCGTGAGCGCGGCATCCCCGTCGTTCAGGGTCCGGCCGAGAGCGCGTACATCCGCGACCGCGCCAAGCTGGACCGAGCCCAGGTGCTGATCATCGCGTTGCCCGATCCTTTCGCCCTGCAGCAGGTCGTGCACCACGTCCGCCTGGATCATCCGCGACTGCCGATCATCGCTCGCGCCCGAACCGCCGCCGAGCGAGAGTTCCTGCAGAACGAGGGCGTCAGCGAAATCGTCGTCGCCGAGACCGAGGTTGCCCTGGAGATGGCGCGCTACACCCTCGGACGGCTGGGGGTCAGTTCGGCAGAGACGCAGGCCATAGTCCGCGGCCTGCGGCGGCGCGCCACCGGCACGTAACGGGAGCGGCCGCCGGTGGTCGCGGCCGGTCAACGGCTGTGTCAGGCCGCGCTGTCAGACGCCGGGGTCAGGCGG
>JBPCLD010000129.1:0-4642 GCA_051003655.1 Candidatus Limnocylindrales bacterium
CCCGGGCCGCTCGACAAAGGCCTGTCGAGCTACTTCTGGATCACTCCGCCCGACGAGAGCCAAGGTCCCGAGGCAGTCGAGTCATACATGCGCGAGGAGAACGACCGCATGCTGCGCCTCTTGGCGATCCATGAGGGCGTGCCCGGCCACTACCTCCAGCTGGCGTGGTCCAACCGGACACAGAACCTCGCCCGCGCGGTCTTCGGCAGCGGCATGTTCGCCGAGGGATGGGCGGTCTACGTGACCCAGGTGATGATGGACCTGGGCTACGGCGATTTCGAGCCCGCGCTGATGCTCAATCACTGGAAGTTCTACCTTCGCGCGATCACCAACGCGCTGATGGACGTCGCGATCCACACGGCGGACATGACCGAGACGGAGGCGATGGACCTGATGGTCGTGGGCGGGTTCCAGGAGGAGGACGAAGCCCGCCGGAAATGGCTCCGTGCGCGACTGACCTCGACCCAACTGTCGACCTATTACCTGGGCTCGATAGGCATGTGGGAAATGGAGGTCGAAGCGCGCCGGCGCGCCGCATCCGGTGCAGGCGAGGCAGCCGATTCCATTCCCGAGCAGCGGGTCGTCGGCAGACTGGGCGAGACACCGGGCTTCGATTACCGCGCCCATCTCGAATCGGTCACCTCACACGGCACTCCACCCACCAAGTGGGTAAGCCGAATCCTATTCGGCGGGTAGGGTCGCGGCCATAGACTTCGGGCTGATCCTGCCCAGCTACCGCGAAGGTGCTTCTACCGACTCGATCGACGCAGCCTCTGAGACTGCCGCCCGCCTGGGCTGGCATTCGGTCTTCACCACCGACCACATCCTGGTCGAACCATCCGACCACTCTGCCGACTACTTCAATGTCTTTGACGCCGTCGCCACGCTTGGCCACGTCGCTGCTCGACAGCCAACATTGCTCGTGGGGATCAGCGTGATCGTCGTGCCCATGCGCAACGCGGTCGTGCTGGCGAAGGAGCTGGCCACGATCGATGCCCTTTCCGGTGGCCGCCTGATCGCGGGCGTCGGAGTTGGCTGGAACAGGACAGAGTTCGAATACGTGGGCGCCGGTGATCGATTCCAGCATCGCGGCGCCTACCTGGACGAAGCGATCGCCATGTGGCGCCAGCTCTGGCGCGGGGACGAGGGTCCATTCCATGGTCGGTTCCACCAGTACGAGGAGATCCGCTTCGCGCCGCTGCCGGCGCAGGGCGAGGACCTCGTCATCTGGGTCGGCGGCCGAAGCCCGGAGGCGCTTCGCCGGACTGGGCGGCTGGGCCAGGGCTATCACTCATCGGCGACCGGACCGGCGCAGTACGAGTCGCGCGCAGCCACCGTTCGGGCAGCGGCGGCAGAGGCTGGTCGGCCAGAGCCGACGTTCTCGGCGCGGGTCAGGGTGGCCTTCGGGGACGACGAGGCTCCCTTCTACATCCTCACTGGCAATCCCGACGCGATGGTCCGGGAGCTCCGGGCGTTCGAGGCAATTGGCGTCAGCCATGTGGCGGTCGATTTCGCAGAGACCGACGCCGAGCGGGTGCGCGACTTGGTCGAGCGCTTCGATCGCGAGGTTGTGGCCGCCGTCCGATGACCGACGGCCCGCCAAGAGCAGCGCCACGAAGGCCCGCGACGGCCAGGCCACGGCAGGACATCGACGGAACGGCACCCAGTGCGGCTCCGACGCCGGCCGAGCTCGACGCCATCGAGCGCCAGCACGCGGCGTTGCCGGACCTGACCAACGGGCAGGTCACTGATGATCCTGCGCTGGGCGTCGTCTGGGTTCGGTTCGCACATCGCGTGCCAACCCTGAGCTTCGCCAAGTGCGTCAGGTGGCCGGCAGACGAGTTCGACTCGAGACTCGCGACTGTCGAAGAGCAGATGCGCGCCGACGGTGACTGGCCGGCAATCGCCATCGCGGAGGGCGTCTCAGGGCCCGCGGACCTGGCGGCCAGGCTGGCCGGAGCGGGCTGGATCCGCGTGGACGCCGAACGGATCATGGTCGCCCGCCACGCACCGGTCGTTCCGCACCTGGATCCCGGGTTGCGCATCGAAGCGGTTACGCCCGCGACCGCCGTCGAATGCGCACGGCTCGAAGTGGCCAACTTCGGGGTGCCGGAGACAGAGGTCGACGACCGTGCGGAGCGCCTGGCCCGCGCCGTGAGTGGCGGCGCGGTGCGCGGCTTCATCGTGCGCCTGCTCCGTGAACCGGTGGCCAGCGCACGGCTGGTGCCGGGAGCTGGCATAGCGGCGTTGACCGGCATCAGTGTCGCTGGCCGCCAGCGCCGGCACGGCTACGGCCGCTTGGTCACCGCCGTTGCCACCCGCGCCGGCCTCGCCACTGGGCACAAGCTCGTGTGGTTGTCGGTCGACGAGGAGAACACCGCTGCCGTCGCGCTTTATCGGAGCCTCGGCTACCAGCCTTCCTTCGCATGGAGCCGCTGGCTGGCGCCTGGCCGCTGATACGCTGATCGAGCTGTGATCTGCTCGCAATGCCGGACGGAGAACGACGCCGCCCGCAAGTTCTGCATCGAGTGCGGAGCGAACCTGGCGAGCGGCTGCCCGGTGTGTGGCGCGAAAAACCCCTCCGGAGCCAAGTTCTGTGGGGACTGCGGAACGCGACTCACGGCGGATGAGCCGGCGACTGTCCCCGTCGATGGGACAGGCCAAGATGCAGCCACCATGGGCGGGACCACCGAGCGGCGGCTGATCACGGTCCTTTTCGCCGATCTGGTGGGATTCACGACCTTGGCTTCGGATCAGGACCCCGAGGACACACGTGAGTTCCTGACGAGATACTTCGACCTCACGAGGGCGATAGTCGAACGCCACGGCGGCACGATCGAGAAGTTCATCGGCGACGCGGTGATGGCCGTCTGGGGCGCTCCAACGGCCCACGAGGATGACGCGGAGCGGGCGGTTCGCGCGGCGTTGGACATCGTCGACGGGGTCCCCGCGCTCGGCGACCGCTTCAACGTCCAGGTGAGGGCGGGAGCGGTAACTGGCGAGGCGGCGGTCACCGTCGGCGCGAGCGGTCAGGGAATGGTCGCCGGCGACATGGTCAACACCGCCAGCCGGCTGCAATCGGTCGCCCCGCCCGGAACCGTGCTCGTCGGAGAGGCCACATACCGGGCCGCGAGCGGCGCGATAGCGTTCGAGCCAGCCGGCGACCAACTGCTGAAGGGCAAGTCTGCGCCAGTCCCGGCGTGGCGTGCCGCGGCCGTGGTCGCCCTTCGTCGAGGCTCGGGTCGACGCTAAGCCCTTGAGCCGCCGTTCATCGGTCGCGACGAGGAGCTCAGGCTGCTCAAGGAGCTCTTCCACGCGACCGAACGCGAGCAGAAGGTGCGTTTGGTATCGATCGTTGGACAGGCCGGCATCGGCAAGAGCCGGCTGGCGTGGGAGTTCGAGAAGTACGTCGACGGCGTTGTCGACACCGTGTGGTGGCACAACGGCCGCTCGCCGGCATATGGCGATGGGATCAGCTACTGGGCCCTGGCCGAGATGGTCCGCGGCCGCGCGGGGATCGCCGAGAGCGATGACCCGGGCATTGCCCGCGGCCTACTCACCAAGGAGGTAGCTGAATGGGTACCGGACGACACGGAACGGCGCTGGATCGAACCTCGGCTGGCCGCCCTCCTGGCCCTCGAGCCGATGCCGCCGGGCTCCCGCGAGAAGCTGTTCGCGGCGTGGCGAACGTTTTTCGTGCGCATCGCCGAGCGTGGCCCGACCGCGCTGCTGTTCGAGGACATCCAGTGGGCTGACGACGGAATGCTCGACTTCGTCGAGGACCTGCTCGACGCCACCCGGACGCTGCCGCTCTTCGTCATCACTTTGGCCCGCCCGGAGCTGTTCGAGAGACGCACCGGTTGGGGGTCCAACATGCGCAGCTTCTCGGCGATGGGGCTCGACCCTCTCGAAGCTGATCAGATCGCGGAGATGGTCCGTCGAATAGTGCCCGGTATCTCGGATGACGCCCTTGATGCGATCGTAGCCCGCGCCGAGGGCGTCCCGTTGTACGCCGTGGAGACGGTCCGGATGCTGATTGACCGCGGCGACCTGGCTCCTGTCGGCGATGGGCAATTCGAGATCACTGGTGAGATCGACCGACTGGCCGTGCCCGAGACCCTGCATGCCCTGATCGCGGCCCGACTGGATGATCTCTCCGATCACGAGCGCCGCCTCGTCCAGGCCGCAGCCGTCGTCGGCCAGAGCTTCACTCTTGAAGCGCTTGGTGGCACCTCGGGTGAATCGGAAGATGTCTTGCGCGACCTATTGCCGGTACTCGTTCGGCGGCAAATTCTGCGCGTCGAAGGTGATCCGCGGTCGCCCGAACGTGGCCAATATGCCTTTGTGCAGGCGGTGGTCAAGGAGGTCGCCGAGGGTTCGCTATCGCGCACCGATCGACGTGCTCTGCACTTGGCGGCGGCGCGCTTCTACGAGTCCCTGGGTGACGATGAGCTGGCTGGTGTCCTGGCGAGCCATTACGTCGACGCGTATCGATCGACACCGTCGGGCGAGGAAGCGGACGCGATCGCCGCTCAGGCCCGGGTGACTCTACGGGCGGCGGCCGACCGAGCATCGTCACTGCACTCCCACGCGCAGGCGTTGAGCTATCTGGAACAGGCGCTTGTCGTCACGACCGATCCGA
>JBPCLD010000130.1:0-22043 GCA_051003655.1 Candidatus Limnocylindrales bacterium
GAGATCGGTCGGCTCGGGCTTTCGGATCGGGCGGTTGCTGGGCGGGACGCCCGAGGTTTCCATCGACGACGCTCTGGCCATTGCTGACTCGGACGCGCAGCGCTACGTGCGCGTCACCGGCCGCATCAGCAGTGACGAGGAGTTTCCGGACGACCAGAACCGGCCCATTGTGTTCCGGCGAACGCGCCTTGCGGTTCGCGGCGCCGCTGACCGGTGGGTGAATGCGCTCGATGAGCGTGAGGCCGTCCCGTTCGGCGTCGAGACACGCTCTTCCTACATCGCCGTTGACGACGCCGCCCTGGGTGACGGGCTGGTCGTCATCGCGCGCGAATCCGCGGGACGTGTGAGCGACCTGCCAGCGGACTTCGGCGTCGACCTGCCGGCGGGCGCGAACCCGGCCGCCGCTGCCCGGTTGACCATCGAACAGTTGTCGGCAGTCGAGCAGGCCACCGTCGTTGGCCAACCCATCAGTCGTGACGGCGTCCCGATGATGACGGCAGGCCTCGGGCGCCCACTGATAGTCACCACGCTCGAACAGCCGGCCGCGATGCGCGTGCTCGCTCAGGGCAAGCGTGGTCGCGTCGTCTTCGCGACCGCCGCGCTCGCGGTGGGCATTGGGTTGGTGTGTGGGGCGGCCATCGCATTTCTGCTGGGTGCCTGACCGCTAGACCGCCCGACTGCGCTCCAGCGCTCGGTCGACGCCGCCGCCCGGTGCTAGGCTCGGGCGGGTGTTCTCTCTCCGTCTCGCGCTCACGTTCGCCGTGCTGATCCTGGCGCTGAGCGTCTCTGCCGTCCTTGCTGTTGACCCGACGCCCGCGTCCAGCGGGATACTGATCGACCCGCTCGATCCACGGGCCGGAGCGGGCGCAAATCGCGTCGGCGCGCCGTTGCTCGCCATGATCGCGGTGATCGTCATCGGCGCCGTCGCGGCGGTCGTTACCGGCCTCTACGTGCGGCTCACCCGGGCGCGATGAAGCGGCGCGTCATGGCGCGGCCAAGCCAGAGGCCGCGCGAATCGCGATCCCGCCAGTTGGCTGCGGCCGGTCTCGTGTTGGTGCTGGTCTTGGCCGGGTTGATCGCCGTGTCGGGGATCCTCGCCGGTGGGCCAGGCGCTACGCCGACGAGCAGCCTGCGCGTTTCCGAGCGCCCGCCAACCGGGTCGTCAAGCCCGGCGGCGGCAATCGAATCGCCCGACAGCACAGCCACTGCGCGTGGGACGGAACCACCGAGCTTCGGCGAACCCGATCCGACAGCTGAGCCGTCGGCCGCCCCAACCAACAGCCCAATGCCCGGGTCCACAGGGGCTCTCGCCAACCGCGCGCCGACGAGCCCAGCCGAGTTCGATCTCGAGGGCCAGCGGATCTCGATTGGTTTCCCGCTGCGTCCCGACAGCCGGTATCAGTACCGAGACAACTTCCTGGACGTGCGCGAGGGATCGCCGGACGACTACAACCATGCCCGGGTCAACGGGGACAGTACAGCCACCAGGCTGCATGACGGCACAGACATCTACGCCGCAGTGGGCGAACCGCTCATCGCACCATTCAGCGGAAGCGTGGTCGATCCCAAGAGCCGATGGCAACCGTGGGAGCCGACTCGTTATGGAAACACGGTGGTAATCGTCAGCGACGAGCCAACCAGTGCGGGCTACGTGGCGCTTTTCGTGCACTTGGGCGAGATGTGGGTCGATCCTGGCGTGGACGTGACGCGCGGTCAGGTGGTGGGCACGGTCGGGCGCACCGGCAACGCCGAACTGCAGAGTGTGCGCGCACACCTCCATTTCGAGCTTCGTGCCCCGTTCCTGCTCGATTGGTCGGCACTCGGCGAGGATCGGGCCGTGGATGCATTCAACCCCTATCGGTCCCTGGTCGCGGCTGATCCCAAGCGCACCTGAGGGCTCGCGCAGCATCTCGGCGAACCTCGTTGGGACCTTTGGCTCAGTGGCAGGTCGTGTGGGGTTACCTACGCTCCCAATTGCTCGGCATGGCCGCGCAACCTACCAATTCCCACCTCCGGAGGCCCCACGAGCGCACCGACCTCCCAGTCACTCCTTACGCTCGGTGGCGCCGCGACTCTGCTGGGCGTGCACGCCAACACCGTCCGTGCCTGGACTGATCAGGGTCACCTGACGTGCCTGCGCATGAACGCTCGCGGGGATCGGCGATACCGCCGCCAGGACATCGAGCGATTCCTCCTCAAGGCGGGGCGCGCGACACCTCCACCCGCTATTCAGCAGCCGTTCAGGGCTGAGCGGCTTCCGGCGCTGTCACAGGTTGGCGACGACTCGCGTCGCGTCACGCTTGTGCTCAACGAGGTCGCCCGATTGGCGGCCGGAGCCGAGGGCTTCGATCAACTGGTAGCCGACGTTGCCGCCGTGCTGTGCACGCTTGGCGGCTATGAGGCTGCCGGGCTCGTCGCACAGGACGGACAAGTGGCGCCACTTGTTGGCCGCATGCGTGCTGACCGTCGGATCTTCGAACAGGTGATTGCCACCGGACGTCCCATCGTCGGCCGCGCCCGACGCCAGGAAGGCAGCTACCGCGCCGGGCTCCCGGTTGCCGTTGGCACCGACACACCGACGGTGATGCTCGTGGCCGGAATCGGCGCGACCAGTTCGCCTGAAGAGGACAGCCTTCTGCGCGCAGTGGCAGCGCAAATTGAAATTGCCGGGCTCATGCGCGCCAGGGTGGCCGACGCGGCGGAGGGCCGGCGGCGGACCGAGTTCCTGATGGCAATCAGCGCCGATATCGGATCGCAGCTCGACATGTCGAGCATCCTCAGCCAGCTGCTTGAGCGTTCCATGGAACTCTTCCACGCCGATCACGGGGGCGTGTTCAGCTGGCTTCCGAACGGGTCGTTCCGCACCCTCACATCGCGCAACCTTTCGATCGAGTTCTGCGAACGGCTCGAGCGCGTCACGACCGTGTCGGTTTCGACCCTGGTCTTCGAGGAGCAGCGCGTCATCTCGATCGCGGACTATCCGGAGGACCCGCGATCGGTGGAAGTGCGCGACATCTTCCTGCGCGAGAAGATCAACACGCTGACCGTTGCGCCGTTATTTTCAGATGGCAACCCGCTCGGTGAGATGGCGCTGTATCACGACAGTCATTTCGAATGGAGCCCCCCCGATCTGGCGCTGCTCGAGCAGCTCGCCCGGCAGGCGTCGACCGTACTGCGCAATGCCCGCAACTACGAGCAGATGGCAACCTGGGCGGCGCAGCTGCAGTCGATCCAGCAGCTCGGCTCACGGCTGACGCGGTTGCGCACGGTCGAGGAGATTGGTCACGCGATCTGTGCCGAGCTCAATCAGCTGATCGCCTTTCACAACGTGCGCGTCTATCGACTCGAGGACAACCACGTGCTGCCAGTCGCCTGGCGCGGTGAGATTGGCGAGTACGAAGGCGAAGACATGGAGCAGCTCAAACTGGAGATCGGCGAGGGCATCACCGGTTGGGTAGCGCGCTACGGGCTCGCCCAGAATGTCACCGACGCCGCCAAGGACCGCAGGGCCAAGACCATCCCGGGCACCGAGGATGACCTCGATGAGTCCCTTCTCCTGGCCCCGATGCTCTTCGAGGACGCGGTCATCGGAGTCATCGTGCTGGCCAAGCTCGGCCTGAATCAGTTCACCGCCGACGATCTCCGGCTGCTCGAGATTTACGCGTCGATCGCGGCGCAGGCGATGTCCAACGCAGATGCCACCGAGCGTTTGCGGGCCCAGCCCGAGGCACTCGAGCGACAGCTCAACAACCAACGCGAGCTCCTTCGAGTCACCGAATCGATCCTCTCGACACTCGACACGCAGGCGTTGCTGGAAGAGATCGCCGAGCGCCTGAAGACGCTCGTGCAGGTCGACAACATCTGCGTCAGCGTTCACGACCAGCGTGCAGGCGTTCTGCGGCCGATATTTGCCCGGGGTGTCCAGGCGCGCGAGTACCTCGCCGCGATCATTCCCGACGACCAGGGCGTGGGTGGCTATGTGCTCAAGACCGGTGAAGCTCAGCTGGTGCAGGACGAACTCGCCGACGAGCGCGTGGTTCACTTCGACAGCCTGGGCCCCGAGCCCGGCGCGATGATCGTCGCTCCGCTCCGCGGCGCCGACCGCATTCGCGGCGTCCTGACCATCGAACGTCTGGGCGTCGAGGCGGCCTTCGCCGAAGAGGAATTCGAGCTCGTCAAGCTGTTCGCCGCGCACGTCTCGATCGCCCTCCAGAACGCAGAGACTCATCGTGCCGTGGAGCTGCGAGCGGAAACGGACACGCTGACCGGCCTGTGGAACCACGGTGCGCTGATCGACCATGTCGACGTGCTCGTCGGCCAGCGGACGCCATTCGCGATGCTGATGGTCGACCTGGACTTCTTCAAGCGCTACAACGACCGCTTCGGGCACCAGGCCGGCAACGTCAAGCTCAAGCAAATTTCGGCGATGCTTCAGCTGTCGTGCCGCGAGACTGACCACGTGTTCCGTTACGGCGGCGACGAGTTCGTACTGGTACTGCCAAATACGTCGGTGTCAGGCGCGCGCAGGGTCGCCGAGAAGATCCAGGAAGCGGTCATGGCGGCCAATGACGACCATGCGTCGGCGGTGCCGCTGACCTGCTCGATCGGCATGGCGACCTACCCGAAGGACGGCGATGACGGACAGTCGATCATCCTGGCCGCCGACCGTGCCTGTTACGCGGGCAAGCGCGCCGGCCGCGCTCGGATTGCTACAGCCCTCGAGGGCCTGGCCCTGGCCGCGGAATTCCAGCCGACCGAGCCGGTGCCGCTGGACTCGCCCATAAATACGGGCGTCGAGCGGCGCTCGACCATCGACGACGCAGCTTCGACCGCCGACCCCGCCGATCGCGCGCGCTCCTATTCGGCCGTCTGACCCCCGCCGGCTGGCGCCCTCTTGGCCCTGGACGAGGTCGACCGCGAGCGGCGCGTGATGCGCACCGACGTCAACTCCTCAAGGCCCAGCGTCCTGGCGGCATCGCCCTGGTTCTGCGCGATGCACAGTCGACCGTACGAGTCCTCGTACACGAGATAATCCCCCGTCGACACCTGTCCGAATGTCTGGGCCCAGGTCATCTCGATCGCCTTGGTCGCCTTGGTCGCCTTGCCAAAGTGCACGTCAACCTTGTCGCCATAGGCGATGTCGGGCAGCGCTGTGGCGAAATCCGTGGCCAATCCGGCCAGCTTGACGTTGCCGAACGTGTCGCGGTAGATGACGCTCGTCTCGAGCTCGTTTTCGCGCACGATCACAGGCGGCCAGTCGATCGGCGTCAGATCCTGTGGTTCGACTGGCGGCCCGAATGATTCGAGTGGCACACCCAGCGCAAGGTGTGCGGCGGCCGGCGTAAAGAGGTCGCGCCCGTGGAAGGTGGCCGTAATGACCGGCAGCCGGTACTGCGGGTTTCCGATCTGGTGGACGCGAACGATCCCACCGATCCGCGCGGCGCCCGGCAGCAGGACTCCGTTGTCCGGTCCAATGAGATAGTCGCCGCGGCCCGTCTCGATTGCGATCGGGCGCCTCGCCGTTCCCACACCCGGATCGACGACGCAGACGTGCGCGCCCACGGGCATGAAGGGCAATGCGCACCACAGCATCAGCGCGCCGTGACGGATGTTGTATTTGTCGACCTCGTGGGTGATATCGACAATGAGCGCTTCGGGCGCGATGTTGAGCACTACACCGCGGCATATGGCGGCTGACGGATCGCGCAGTCCCCAGTCGGACGTCAGGCTCACGAATGGGCGGTTGCCAACCTGCGGGAGACGCGCTGCGGCGGGCGTGGTTACAACGCGGGTGAAGCGACGGGCCATGAATTTCCTCTATCTGCGCACAGGCGCCGCGCGCCGTAATGCGTGCCCTCGGAGATGGTAAGGCGAATGCGCCTGAGGCCATGGGAGCTGAGACCGGCGCATTAAGTTGAGGCGGGCGCGTTAACTTGAGCGGAGCATGACTACCGACCCTCGTGACCGAGGTGGCGCCAAATGGGATCGCGCCGCCCGCTACCTGAAAATCGCCATGATCCTGCGTGACCATCCCGATGGGCTTTCGGCTGAGGCATTGGCGCAGCGCGTCGGAGTCGCGAAACGGACGATATATCGCGACATCGAATCGATGGACCTGGACGCCGGGCTGCCGATCTGGAACGACAAAGGCAGGTTCGGGCTGGAGCGCGAGGCATTCCTCCAGCCGCTGGCGTTGACTCTGCACGAGGCGACCACACTGTTCCTCGCCGCGCGGATGCTGGCCAAGGCGAGCGACGAGCACGACACGGAGCTGATCGGCGCATTCGTCAAGCTCGCCCAGATCCTGCCGCCGGTCCTGGCCGAACACATCCAGGAGACCGTCGATGCGTTCTCAACGGCGACCGAGCGCAACGAGAACTTCACCCGAGTCTTCCGCGTTCTCGCCGAAGCGTGGGCGCAGCGGCGGGTCGTCGAGATCGAGTACGACTCGGGCGTCTACGACCCGAGCAAGGGGGCGCGCAAGACCCGCGTGCAGCCACTGGCAATCGAGCCGTCGGCACTGACCCACGCGCTGTACCTGATGGGATGGGATGAGTCACGCAGGGCGAGCCGTACATTCAAGGTCGAGCGCATCCTGTCGGCGTCGTTGACCCCGGATTCGTTCGAACCCGTGGCCGGTGCGACCACGGCGCGCGACCTGCTCCGGGCGTGGGACGTCATCGCCGACGAGGACCCGGTCAGCGTCGTCATCCGCTTCTCGACCGCCGTCGCCAAGCGCGCCGCGGAGACGCGCTGGCACCCGAGCCAGGAGCTGGAGAGGCAGTCCGACGGGACGCTGATCTGGAGGGGCCTCGTCTCGGGCATGCGCGAGATCCGGATCTGGATCCTGGGCTGGGGCGCCGAGGCGGAAGTGCTCGAGCCTCTCGAGCTGCGCACGGAAATCGCAGCCGAGACCGAGCGAGCCGCCGTGCTGTATCGAGACTACTAACCGCCGACTCCGCTGGCGAGTCAACGGTCGGATGGAGGGAACCCCGCCGGCTATTCGGACGCTTCAAGCGGTCGTTGACTCTGTGGGCGTGTCAATGGACGGTTGACGGGGTCCAAGCGTCTGATCGGACCATTTCATCGATCCGTTGGCTCTGGGCGTGAGTCAAACGGCGGTTGACTGGCGCAGGCGGTCTTGTCGTAGTGCTTCGTCGGTCCGTTGACTCGCATGCCGGGTCAGCGCTGGATCGATTCGACCTTTCCCGGCAATGCTCTAGCTGCGGCTTCGAATCGCTCCAGCCAGAAGCGCCACATTGCATCGTGCAGCTCAACCTGCAAGGGCGTCGGCAGGCCAACGTGGCGGATCGTCACGTGCGTCCGTTCGCCGTGATCGATGGCGTCGAAGGCGACGACCGTTAGGCGCCCGAGCGGCTCCGCCTCCCAGTCCCACGAGAAGCTGATGTGCTGCGGCGCGCCAACGGAAAGCACCTCGCCCACGGCCACCGCGTCGCGCAGCCGCAGACGCACGCGGCCACCGACTCGCGGCTCGAGCTCAGCTTCATCCAGCCACTGGGCCAGCCCCTCGGCGGTCGCCAGCAGCGGGTAGATGACGACTCGCGCTGCATCGACCTCGGTCTGGAGCTCAACTCGGTCTTTCATGCGGGCGCCTGCTTCTTGGGCCGGAATCGGAACCAGCCCCAGAAGAGAACCGACGCCACGGCAAACCCGACCAGCAGCGCTATGAGCGTGAAGAACGACGTCCGGGTCGTATCGGCGAGATAGCCGGCGCTCGGGTTGAGGAGCACGTGAGCAAAGCCGAAGATGCCGAGCCCCAGAAGCACGATCCACACGCGCCGATCCCAGGCGTAGACTGCCGCGCCGGGCAGGAACCGCAGCGGCAGCATCGCGAACACCGCGTTCTCCAGGCCGGCTACGACGATCGTCACTGTCGCTGCGGTGAGCATGGCCGTCGTCAGATCACCCGGGTTATCGGCGGCTCCTGCGCGCAGGAAGGCCAGCGCGATCCACGCCAGGAATGCAACCAGCAGTGAGCTGGCCGCGGCGATGGCCTCGGCGCGGCCCTCCTGGTCGCGCGGGATGCCAGCGGCAAAGAAGAACCCGATGACGAGCCCGTACAGGTATCCGGGCTGGAAGTTCACGAACCGGCTGATCAGGACGCACGCGACGCCGACGAGGATCGTTGCCGGCAGCGCACGGACGGTCAACGGCAGCTGGCGCGTGCGGGCAACCAACATCAGCGGCAGCCCGTACGCCAGCAGGACGACGAAGAGGCCGAGAGTCAGACCGGCGAAGGTGGCCAATGAGTTCACGCTGAAGCCGAAGGTGGGATCCAGGAATGCGTAGAGCAGCGCGGTGGCGACGATGAAACCGGCAATGCCCAGCGGGGTTCGCCAGGGATCGGCCTTTGCCGCCGCTCCGTTACTTGCCGTTGGATCTCCGGGCGCCACCTCGGCCGGAGGCGCGGCGATCGGCTCCAGCGGTACCATCGGCTCCACCGGTTGCTCGGGCTCCGCGGGCGTCCCCACCGTTTCCGCTGGAACCACGGATGACTGAGCCGAGGCCGCCGCGCGACGCGCCCGCTGTTGCGCGACCTGGCCGCGCAACCAGGCCAGGAACGACGCCCAGATACGACTTAGTCGCGCTCGGAGCCGGCCGATTCCGGCCATCACCTCGTCGTAGTTCTCCTCGAGCGTGCTGTTGAATAGCGCCGAGGGGAAAGGCACGAGCACGATGACGCCCGCCGCGATCGCGAGGCTCGTTGCCACGACGACCGGATCGAGCGAGATGCTCGTGGGCACGGACTCGGTGAACGACTGCTGGACCGGACCGCGACCTACGGGCGAGAAGAAGGTCTCGTGCGAATAGACGACCGACAGTCCCGGGGCCAGGTTGAGCGGCCAGGACAGGCCGGCACCGTTGTCGAACGTGAACTGCGCGGCGCACTCGCAACGATCGGGGAAGTTCTCCTGGCCTGATATGAGCGACCAGACCTCGCTGTACCCGCCCGCGAAGTAGTGGCTCCCGGGTGTGATGGGCGTCCACTGCTCGATTCGCCGGCCGAGCTGCGGATCGACGATGCATGCCGGCGCACCGCCGTCGACGCGCACGAAGCCTGCGTCGTCGCCCTGCAAATAGCAGTCGCCCGCGCGATAGACAACGCCGGTCTGGAGGGCATTGCCCAAGTTGGAGATCTCGATGTCAGTGCGGTACGACTGGCTGCCCACCACGTATGAGTCCGTCTGCTGGATTCGGAGGGCCGCGGCGGCGATCTCGACCACAGTCACGACCCGCAACGGGTCGCCGCCGGTCCCAGTACCGGCTACAGGGGATTGGCTTACCGCCGACCAGAAGGCGCTGTTGGGAGCACCACCCTCAGGTCCGTAGACCGCGCCCCCCAGGGCAACGAAGGTGCCGCAGTTACCGATCTCGGAGCCCGAGGGGTAGAACTCGAACTGGTCGTCATCGCGATGCGCGACCTGGCAACTGAGGGTGTCGCTGACGATGATCCGACTTAGTGGACCGGCAGACGTGATCGACTGCTCAGCGGCGAGCACCGGGGACGCAACCAGGGCCAGCACGGCGAATAGCAGTGCCGCCCACGCAATGACACGCATCGTCACGGCGTTAAGGATATTGCGCGGACGTACGGACGAGGTAGCTAGACCAGCTTGACGGCTGCCACCAGCTGGTTGAGCCCATCCTTCGCGTCGGCGAACACCATTCCCGTCTTCGGGTTGACATACAGCTCGTTGTCGATGCCCGCGTAGCCGGGGCGCATCGAGCGCTTGATGACGAGGATGCTGCGCGCGTGGTCGACGTTGAGGATCGGCATGCCGTAGATCGGGCTGGCCGGGTTGGAGCGCGCGGCTGGATTGGTCACGTCGTTTGCGCCGACGACCAGAGCCACGTCCGCCCGGTCGAACTCCGGGTTGATCTCGTCCATCTCTTTGAGCTGCGGGTAAGGCACATTTGCTTCGGCCAGGAGCACGTTCATGTGACCGGGCATCCGGCCGGCGACTGGGTGGATGGCGTATGACACCTCCACGCCGCGGTCTTCGAGCAGCTCCGCCAGCTCGCGCACTGCATGCTGGGCCTGGGCGACGGCCAAGCCGTAGCCGGGCACGATGATCACCTTCTGGGCATATGCGAGCTGGATTGCCGCGTCGTCCATACCAACCTCGCGGACGTTGCCGCCCTCGCCACCTGGGCCCGCATCTCCCGCGCCAGCGTCGCCACCTCCGAAGCCACCGACCATGATGTTGGCGATCGACCGATTCATCGCGTCGGCCATCAGCTTGGTGAGGATCGCGCCCGACGCGCCGACGAGGGCGCCGGCGATGATCAGCACCGGGTTGTTGATCACGAATCCAGCCATCGCTGCGGCCGTGCCGGTGAACGAGTTGAGCAGCGAGATGACAACTGGCATGTCCGCCCCGCCGATGGGCAGGACCATAGTGATGCCGAATATCAGCGCGGCAAGCACGATCAGGCCGAGCACGATGATCCCGAGCTCGGCAGTGAGGGCGACGACTCCTGCCGCGGCGAGCACCAGAAGCACGAAGCCGGCCACGGTCCCCAGGGCGAGAACGAGGGTCAATAGGCGCGACCCTGGGAAGAAGATGGGCCGGCCGGGCACTGTGCCCTGGAGCTTGCCCGAGGCAATGAGCGACCCCGAGAACGTCACGCTGCCAATGACCGCCCCGAGGACGACAAAGATCGCCGTCGAGACTTCCATCTCACCGATGGAGACGCCGCGGATGTAGTCGTCGATCGCGACGAGTGCGGCCGCGCCGCCGCCGACGGCGTTGAAGAGCGAGACGAGTTGGGGCATCGCGGTCATGGCCACTCGGCGAGCGAGCACCCACCCGATGCCACCGCCGATTGCGAAGCCGCCGACGATGATGATCAACGGCATCGGACTATCGCCCAAGCCGCCCGGACGGACGAGGAGCCAGACCAGCGTCGCCAGCACGGCGACGGCCATGCCGCCAGCAGACAGCCGGTTTCCGCCGCGCGCTGTGGCAGGGGAATTCATCTGGTGAAGTCCGAGCACGAACGCGGCGGCACCGACCAGCCAGGCCAGGAATACAAGCGCGTAGATCGTTTCCTGGTTCATTCAGGCGTGTCCGCGGGCTTCGGCGGTGTCTCGCGCTTCCGGAACATCTGCAGCATGCGGTCGGTCACGACGTAGCCGCCGACAACGTTCGCGGCGCCGAACACGACGGCAACGAATGCGAGCAGATAGCTGAGCGGGTTGTCGGCGGTCGCGGCGATGAGCATTGCTCCGACGAGCACGATGCCGTGGATCGAATTGGCACCTGACATCAGCGGCGTGTGCAGCGTGGCCGGGACCTTAGAAATGACCTCGAAGCCGACCAGGATCGCCAGCACGAAGATGGCCAGCGCGTTCAGGAGCTCGGGGCTCATTTGGCGGCCTCCATCTTCGCGGGCTCGAGTAGCTTCTTCGTCTGCTCCTGGACCACCGCACCGTCGTGCGTGATCACGGTGGCCGCGGTGATCTCGTCTGCCATGTCGAGGTTCAGCTCGCCCTCCTTCAGTAGGTGGAGGAGAAAGGCGGAAAGGTTGCGCGCGTAGAACTGGCTTGCGCCAGCAGGCATAGTCGCCGGCAGGTTGGTGGGTGCGAGGATCGTCACGCCGTTGTCGGTGACGACCGTCTCGTCGGCCTTCGACAGCTCAACGTTACCGCCGAGGGCGCTCGCGGCCATGTCGACGATAACCGAACCGGACTTCATACCCTTGACTGCCGACGCGGTCACGAGTAGCGGCGGCCGACGTCCAGGCACCTGGGCCGTGGTGATCACGACGTCCATGCCGCTGATGTGTTCGTTGAGCTCCATCTGCTGGGCCTCTCGCTCCTCGGCCGTCAGCTCGCGTGCGTAGCCGCCGCTGCCACTCGCGTCAGCGACAGACTTGAGGACGATGAAGATCGCGCCGAGTGACTCGGCCTGCTCCTTAGTCTCGGAGCGAACGTCGTAGGCTTTGACGATCGCGCCCAACCGACGGGCAGTTGCGATCGCCTGGAGGCCGGCAACGCCGATGCCGAGCACAAGGACGTTCGCCGGCCGGGCAGTCCCGGCGGCGGTCGTCAGGAGCGGGAAGTAGCGGCCGTATTCGCCCGCCGCAAGAAGCACGGCGCGATAGCCACCCACGTTGGCCTGCGAGGACAGCACGTCCATCGATTGCGCCCGGCTGAGCGTGCGCGGGATCGCGTCAAGGCTGATGGCGGTTACGCCCTTCTTGGCCAATGCGGCCATCAGCTGCGGGTCGATCAGCGGTTGAAGCAGGCCGACGACCGCCTGGCCCTCGCGCAAAGACTTGACTTCGTCAGCGTCCGGCTTCTGGACTCGGACGATCAGGTCCGCCCGCTTGTAGACGTCGTCGCGCGCGGCGATCCTGGCACCGGCATCGACGAACGCCTGGTCCGGAATGGCTGCGCCCTCGCCGGCGCCGCGCTCGACGAGAACCTCAACGCCCGCTGCGAGGAGCGGCTTGAGCGCATCAGGGACGAGGGCGACGCGCCGCTCGTTGGACGCGCGCTCTTTTACAAGACCGATCTTCATGTGGACCTTTGGGCAAAGGGGCTGGGGGAAGTCAGCGAAGGATAGCCGACCTCTAGGAACCGATCGGCGCGGCTGGTACCGCTTCTGGTTCGGCTTCCCTGAGCGTCCTCGCCGGCTCTCTCCAAGGCCGCGATCAGCCAATGCGACGGCCGCAGCCAGGAAGAGCGCCGCTATGGCTGCGATGAGCAGTACCTCGAAGCCCAGCCAGTCGATAAGCGGCGCCGTGCCGATCGAACCGAGCGCAATGGCGGCCGCAAAGCTGGCCGAGAAGAGGGCGAAGGCGCTACCCCGATCGGCGTCAGTGCTGCGCTCACTGAGCGCGAGCATGAGCGGTACGACGATCAACGCCGCACCGATACCCGTTAGCGCGCCGGCAGCGACGAGCAGCGGCGTCGTGGGCGGCACGAGGACGAGCAGAACGCCCAAGACCGTCAGGGCTATGCCAGCGAGCACCTGCCACACCCCCGGCACGCGGTCCGAGAGCCATCCCGCCGGGACTCGTGTCAGCAGAACGAAAAGGCCATCGGCAGCGAAGAAGAGGCCGATATCGGCACCCGCGGCGTCGGCCCGCCCGGGCAGGTAGGCGGTGATGACGCCCCAGTGGACGACGAACAGGGTCACGATCGCCAGCGGCCCCAGCCACGCTCGGCGATACGCGAACCCGAACTTGCGACGGGCCTCGCCAAGCTCTCCGTCTGCCGCCGGCAAAGGCCGTACCGGACGCGCCAGGGCGACGACGAACGAAAAGCCGACCAGCGAGGCGACGAGGATGGCGACGCCTTCCAGCCCGTACCGATCGAGGACGGCAATTGAAAGCGGAGGCAGGATCACGAGGGTCAGGTTGTGCGACGCTCCGGCCGTGGCCAGCGCGACGCCTCGGCGAGCGGCGGGGACGAGGCGCGGGATGACCGACAGGGTCGCCGGCAGGGTCATGCCGAAGCCGATGCCCTGGAGCAGCCGGGCGGCGATGAAGGGGACGGTGGACGTGGCCGGATCTTCCCCCGGGATGAGCAGAACCAGTGTCGAGCCGAGATATGCAAGACCGCCGACGACAAACAGGCGCAGGCCGCCAAACCTATCGACCAGCGCACCGGCGACCAGGGCCGCTGGGATCTGGATCAGCGGCGCTATGCCCACGATGAAGCCGATCTCAGCGTCCAGGCGTCCAGCACGGGAAAGTGCGAGCGGGATCGACGCCGTGAAGCCGTGAAATCCGGCCTGGACCAGGAACAGGGCGAGTGAAAGTCGCAGCACGCATCGCATCATCGCCGCAACGTCCCGGCAGCGCTTCACGCGCGTTACGCTGCCCACGATGATGGCCGTTACTGAGCGGGCAGGAGGACTACTGGCGACGCTTGCCGCTGAGCTGCCCGAGATGCGCCTGCTCTGGGACGACTCGGACGTCGAGGCTTATCGATTCGACGAGACCGCCTACATCAGTGCAGGGCACCCTCTCGCCGTTTGCTTCCCACGATCTACGCAGGAGGTGCAGCAGGTCGTGCGGCTGTGTGCCGAGGCTGGAGTGCCGATCGTCGCGAGGGGTGCCGGGACGGGGCTATCGGGCGGTGCGGTCGCTATCGACGGCGCGATCACGATGTCGTTCATCGAGATGAACGCGATCCTCGAGATCGACCCGGCCAACCTGACGGTCACCACGCAGCCGGGCATCATCAACGCCGAGCTGAACCGCGCCGTGAGCGAGAACGGCCTGTTCTATCCGCCGGATCCGGCCAGCTTCGAGATTTGCACGATCGGCGGCAACCTCGCGGAGAACTCCGGCGGTCTGCGCTGCGTGAAGTACGGCGTCACACGCGACTGGGTGCTCGGCCTGGAGGTCGTGCTGGCCGATGGATCGGTCATCCGCACCGGCGGCAAGAACGTCAAGGATGTCGCCGGCTACGACCTGACCAACATCTTCGTTGGGTCCGAGGGGACACTCGGGCTGATCACCGAGGCGACACTCCGGCTTCTGCCGTTGCCGCCGGCAAAGCTGACGCTGATCGCGTTCTTTCCGACCGTGGCAGCCGCCGGCGAAGCCGTGTCGCGCATCACCGCAGCAGGCATCATGCCGGTCACGCTCGAGCTCATGGATGCGTTCACGATCGCTGCGGTCGACGATGTTCATCATCTCGGGCTGGACCGCGAGGCCGGCGCAATGCTGATGGTCGAATCTGACGCCGGCGCCGAGGCGGCCGAACGGGAGCTGGCCGGGGCCGAGGAGGCATGCAACGCGGCCGGAGCCAGCTTAGTCTTGCGCGCCGCAGATGCGCAGGAGGCTGATTGGCTGCGCCAGGCCCGCCGCGCCGCGCACGGCTCGCTGGAACGCGCCGGCGTGGCTCGGATGGATGACGTCGGCGTGCCACGAAGCCGGATACCGGAAATGCTCGCCCATATCGAGCGCATCGCGGCCGCACACAAGCTGCGGGTGGGCGTGTTCGGCCACGCGGGTGACGGGAACCTGCATCCGACCTACATCCTCGACCGGAACGACGACTCGGCCGAGGCACGAATAGACGCCGTCTGCGACGAGATCTACCGGGCCGCGCTGGAGCTCGGCGGAACCGTCACCGGTGAGCACGGCACTGGGCTGGCCAAGAAGCGCTGGCTGGAGCTCCAGCGCGGCGCCCGCGCCGTGGACGTGATGCGCTCGATCAAGAAAGCACTCGATCCCGATGGCCTGCTGAACCCGGGCAAGGTGTTCTGAGAGCGGGCCGTCGCAGCGACAGCCCTACTCGACGATGTCGTACGTGATCACGACCTTGTACGTGACCTGGTCGTCACCCAGCTGCAGGACCGTGAACGTATAGTCGCCGGCGCGCAGGTCGAATTCGACGTATATCGAATCGCCGTGCTTATGGCTGATGATTTCGCCCGACGGGTTCACGACCCACAGTGACAGCTCATCGGTGCCCGACCACATGGCCCGCACGTGGACATGGCCGCGAACGTCGAACACCTCCCGATCCCAGCGATCGTCGGCGGCCAGTGTCCCATGCCACTCGAGGGTCCTCGATGCCGGCGTTGGCGTCGCGGTCGGCCGCGGGGTCGGCGTCGGTGTCGGCTTGGTCGTGGGCGACGGTGTCGGCGTTGGCGTCGGCTGCGGAGTCGGATCGGGGACCGCCGCCAGAACCGACCGCATCGCCCGCGCCGCACCCAACCGCCCGTTCCGGGTTCCAACCCGAACGTTGGCGGTGTTGGCGGTGAGCATCGATGTCAGTCGCGTTCGACTCAGCCGCGGCGCGACGCTCTTCATGAGCCCGAGCGTGCCACTCACGATCGGTGTCGCGAGCGACGTCCCGCACAGCCATCCCCATCTGGCGCGCGGACGGCCACTGTACGCACCCGGGCGCCGCCAGAGTCACCCAGCTGCCGCGGGTGGACCAGCTGTAGAGGCGGTCCACATTGTTCGTGGCGGCGACGCTGATCACACCCGAGTAAGCACCCGGATATGAGCGTCGGCTGGTGCCGTCATTGCCGGCGGCGGCGGCGACGATCGCGCCCTTGCGCAGGGCATAGGCAATTGCCTGGCCGAGGAGCGTAGTAGAGCTCAATCCGGCGATGCTCATGTTGATCACGTCGGCGCCTTGATTGGCGGCCCAGATGACGCCCGCGGCGATGTTCGAGTGGGATCCGTGGCCCTCGCCGTTGAGGACCTTGACCGGCATGATCCTGCACCGCCAGCACATTCCAGCGATGCCCACCCGGTCGTTGCCGGCGGCCGCTGCGGTCGTCGCGACGGCCGTGCCGTGGCCGTCGTCGTCATATGGGTTCGAGTCGTCGTTGGGGAATTCCCAGCCGCGCACCATGCGGCCGCGCAGGTCGGGATGGTTTCCGTCGACGCCGGTGTCGACGATGGCGATGATCACGCCGCTATCGCCACGGGTAACCTCCCAGGCCTCGCTGGCGCGCACACGGCGGGCGTTCCATTGCTGGCCCCAGTACGGGTCGGACGGGATCACGGCGGCGTCGGCGGTGGCGTCGTCCTCGACGGTGGCGACGCGGGGGTCGACTTGCAGGAGCTGGCGCGCGAGGTTGCGGCGCGCGGCTGGGACCGAGACGATGTGAACGGCCGGCCGCTCCGCGCTCGCAGCGCCAATGCCGGGTGCGCCCACCATGCCCGGGTTGGCAATGGAGCTCGGGTCATCCATGCTCGCCAACTCGGTCGCCCCGGCGCGCGACAGGACGCTGGCCATCTCCGTGCGTGCCACGCCGGCCCGCAGACGCACGATCAAGGCGCCCGAAACTGCGCCGCTGCCCTTCTCGCGCGGGTTCTCATCACGGCCGATGACCGCGGAAGGCTGCACGAACGGCACCGCAAGGGCGGCCGCAAGCACGAGACAGGTGATACGCGCGAGGCGCAGCCGCACTAGACGGCGGCCAAGATCCTCGTGGCGCCGATTCGGCCGAGGAGCGGCTCCAGTACTACGCCAGCCAATTCCCACTGGTCGAGGTCGATTCCACCTACTACGCACTTCCCTTTCCGCGAATGGCCGAGCTGTGGCGCGATCGAACACCGCCGGACTTCGTCTTCGACGTCAAAGCTCACGCGCTGATGACCGGCCAGCCAACGGAGGTCAAGCGGCTGCCGAAGTCAATCCGCGAGGAGCTACCGTCCGAGTTGCAGGACAAGGCGCGGGTCTACGCGCGCGACCTGCCTGGCGAGCTGCGCGACGTCGTGTGGCAGACATTCCTCGAAGGAATCGGACCGCTGCGTGAGAGCGGCCAGCTCGGTTCGATCCTGCTCCAGTACCCGCGCTGGTTCTTTCCGATCAGTCAGAGCCGAGACGAGATCCTCGAGGCGCGCGAACGCCTGGGCGACCACCTGTTCGCGGTCGAGCTTCGCAACGCTTCGTGGTTCAACGAGAAGAACGTCGAGCGGACGATGCGCTTCCTGACCGACAACAAGATCCCATTCGTGATGGTGGACGAGCCGCAGGGGTTCAAGAGCAGCGTGCCACCGCTGGTCGCGGTGACATCACCCGATCTGGCGATCATGCGCTTCCACGGCCGTCGCACCGAGACATGGGAGGCGCGCAACATCACCCCCGCGGAGCGCTTCCGGTATCTCTACGACAGTGATGAGCTATCCGAATGGGCACCGAAGCTGCGCGAGGCGGCCAGCGAGACACGCGACCTGCACGTCCTCATGAACAACTGCTACAGCAACTACGGTGCCACAAACGCGCGCGAGCTGGCGAAGCTCCTGTCGGATCTGACTTCGCAGAAGACCTGACCGAGCCTCAGGCCGTAGTCGGTGGCGTCGGCTTAGCTTCGAGCGCGCCGGCCGGCTGCGAAGGGCGCGATTCGGTCATGATCACCAGCGCGACCGATACGACGATCATCGCCGCCCCGATGAGCATCGTCACATCGATGCTCTCGCCGTATAGCGCACCGAGGAACGTGGCGACAACAGGGTTGACGAGCGCGTACGTCGCCACCTTGGAGACCGGGGCGTGCACTAGGAGCCAGGTGTAGGCCGTGTACGCGAGCACGCTGCCGAAAGTGACCAGGTAGGCGAAGGCGAGCAGCGATTCGGTGCTGAACCGCTCCGGTTGAACCAGGCCGATCTCGCCCAAAAGGATGCCGACGACGGCAAGCGCCGCGCCGCCGGTGAGCATCTGGGCCCCGGTCGAGGCGAGCGGATCCTTGGGCAGGGCGACACGTTTCGAGAAGTAGGAGCCGACTGACCAACTTGCAGACGCCGCCACGAGCATGAGCATTCCCGGCAGATTCACGCTGCCATCGACCCCACGCGGAACAATCAGCACCAGCATGCCCGCAAGGCCCAGCGCAACCCCGGCGATCGTTCCCAGGCCGACGCGCTCGCCAAATAGAAGGCGGAGAAGCACGACGAACAGCGGCACCACCGCGATGATCAACGCCGCGAGGCCACTGGGGACGTCGCGCTCGCCGAGCATGACCAGGCCATTGCCGCCCAGCAGCAGGGCGAGGCCGATGAATCCCGCCGCGATCCACTCGGCACGGCTGAGACGGAGCGAGCCCAGCCCGTGCCGAAAACCGATGAAGGCGAACAGGATCAGACCGGCAAGGACGTGCCGCAATGCCGCCGACAAGAGCGGCGGCATTGTCTCCACGACGATGCGGATGCCGAGGTACGTCGAGCCCCAGACGATGTACACGACGATCAGGGCGGCCCAGATCTGCCACCCCGGTGCTGCCTGATCTGGGCGTGCCTGTCTCATCTATCTCCGCATGGAATCTGCTCACCAGGTAGACCACGGCGACCGCTGGTCGGTTGCAAAACTGGTCGATCGCGCGCGCCGAGTACGTACTCAGACTCCGTACTCGTTTCCGTACGTCCTCGGATTCCCGTGCGTCCGCTCAACAGGCATCGTATGCGCACAGGAACATTTGAGCTTTGTCGCCACCCTTACACGGCGGGGTGTGCTGACGAAGCGATGACAGGAGCCGGATCGGCGCTGGGGCGCGGTCCGGCTCTAGTCTTGTCTGGCGCTGTTTCAGGAAAGTCCGATGAGCGGCGTCGCATCGTGGCAGACCTATCATCGCCAGATGGAACTCCTGCGCGAACGGCGCGATCGTCTGGCGATCCGTCGTCTCGACCTGGTACTCATCGTCACCGCGGTGGGAATGCTCCTGGTCACCGCTGCCTTCCTGCTGGACCCGTCGCTGAGCTTCGCCCTGATCGACCGATCGGCGGACGTCGCGGTCAACTCTCTTACCGTTCTTGCCGCAGGCAGCCTCGCCGCGCTGGCTCTCGCTCGTTACCGTGAGTCCGGTCGCATCGCCGGTCTGTTCCAAAGCAGTGCATTCCTCCTCCTGGCATGGGTGGCACTGCTCAACGTGTCGGTCGTCGTTCTGCGCAGGGAAGACTCCTTCGGCCTATCGCTCGGCGGATTACCCGAACAGCTGCCGTTGTACATCCTGTCGATCTCGAGGCTCCTCGCCGGCGCAATCCTGCTGGTTGGCGGCGCGGCGGCCATCAACCTCGTTAACCGGGCGCCGCTTGTCCGCCGAACCCTGCTGGTGCCGGTTGGCGCCGTCACCGTCGTCACAGTCGTTCTTTACCTGATCCGCGAGCGGGTCGATAACTTCAACGACCTGGTGCCGGCGTTCATCGGCCCCGCCGGGATCCAGGAGATGATCGCGGAGCCGCGCATCTCTGGTGCTTTACCCGATGTGACGGGCATCGCACTCGTCATCCAGGCAGCAACGGCCGCGATCTTCCTCGTCGGGGCCCTGCTGTATCGGCGCTCGTACCTGAACAACGGGCCTGTCCTCGATGGCTATCTGGCCGTGGCGCTGCTCATTGGTGCCTTCTCCGAGATCCATTTCTACTTCTACCCGGGCATCTACGGCGGACTGGTGACGACAGCGGAAGTCCTCCGCCTCGGCTTCTTCGTCGTGCTGCTTCTTGGAATCAACTCTGAATCGCGCTCCGACCTGAGAGCTCTGCGCAGCGCCTATGCCGCTCTCGACCGGTTGCGGTTGTCGGAGGCAGAGCGGGCCACGCTCGAGGAGCGGACTCGTCTCGCGCGCGAGCTGCACGATGGTCTGGCGCAGGATCTCTGGTTCGCCAAGCTGAAGCACGAGAGGCTTGTGCCCCACGTCCCCGACGAGCACCGCAGCCTGGCGGGCGAGGTGACCCAGGCAATTGACGCGGCGATCGCCGAGGCTAAGCAGGCGGTCGTCACGATGCGGGCGGCCGAGGAGCGAGAGCGTCCGCTGGAGGAGCTGATCGCGCGGACGGTCGACGATTTCGCCGGTCGCTCGGGCGTGCGCGCCGACCTTGCCCTCGCTGACCTTCCCATCGCGCTCGAGCCACGCGCCCAGGTCGAGGTCCTGCGCGTACTGCAGGAAGCTCTCAACAACGTCCGCAAGCACGCCGACGCGACCGTCGTGCGCGTCACCGCCGAGGTCGCCGAAAACAAGTTCCGTATCTCAGTCATCGACAACGGACGCGGCTTCCGGCCCGAGGAGACGAGCGGCTACGGGCTCGGCGTCCAGGGCATGAGGGAGCGGGCGCGCCTGCTCGGCGGAGATTTGCAGGTGTCGTCCGAACCGAGCGGTGGCACAGCGGTCCAACTGGACGTGCCAATCAGCAGTAACTTGGCACCGCGATGAATCGAAACGTCACATCGCCATGAGCGAGATCGACGGCAAGCTGCGCGTGATGCTGGTTGACGACCATGCGCTGGTCCGGTCGGCCGTACGACAGGCGCTCACTGCACCGGACGTGGAATTCGTCGGCGAGGCAGCCAATGCCCAGGAGGCGATGGCCCTGGCGCCTGTCCTCCGCCCGGACGTGCTGCTGCTCGACATCGACCTGCCGGGCATGAACGGCATCCAGCTCGTCCAGGAGCTGGCCCCGCGGCTTCCGCAGACCAAAATCGTCATGCTCACAGTGTCGGGTTCCGAGCGCGATCTGCTCGAGGCGGTCGCACGCGGCGCGTCCGGCTATCTGACCAAGGACCTCAGTCCTGAGGCGCTGCTGCGCTCACTCCGCGGCACGCAGCGCGGCGAGCTGGCCATGTCACGTCGCTTCGCTGCCCGCGCACTTCGTTACTTCGCAGATGCGGCGCGGCGCGGGCGCTCCGTGTCGGGTACCGAGGGCGCGCTGATGGGGCTCAGTCCACGCGAGAACGACGTTCTGGCGATGCTGGCCGACGGACTCACCGACCGCGAGATCGCCAATGCACTCACGATCTCGCCCAGAACGGTCGAGACGCATGTGAGCAACATTCTGCACAAGCTCGGGGTCCGGAACCGCGCCGACGCTGCACAAAGGTACCGACAAAGCAGCTAATAGGCACGGTCACACGAAACTTCGCTCCGGCCCTCGGTCAGACCCCTTAACTCAGTAGGCGATCATGCTGTTTGGACGGCGGGCTGGTAGCGGCCCAGCCGAGAGCCGAAGCGGCTCCAGATGACCCGCCCGCCGGTCGTCCAAATGAGTCGCTTGCGAGCTTCCTCCGCCGGGGACCTTCGGTCCGGCTGCGCGCGTTACGCGGCGGCCGTCACCGCTGGCTGGTCGACTGCGCTGAGGAAGTTCCACCAGGCCTCGAGCGTCCTGCAGGTCGCGTCCTCGATCGACACTTCATCCGAGTCGGTTGCCAGCTGACCAAGCATGTCGCGCTCGGCTCCCGAATGCTCGATGTCGAGCACACCGTGAACCGCGAAGAATGCGGTCTGCCTCGCGTCGTCCATGCCGTAGTGGGTCTTGAGCCCCTCGATCTTCGACTCGGACACCTGCGGAACCTGGCGCTCGTAGGCGTACAGCGCCGCCACAGCAGCGGGGACCGGGGCCGTCTGGCTGAGCTCCGAGTAAAGGTCCACCAGTGACCGGGTCGCGTCGTTCCGGTCAGCGGTCCGGACATCGTCCCGGCTCACGCCGATTCCTTCCGCGAAACGGAGCCAGAGCTCGGCATGGTTCTCGCGGCCGTGCTCCTCGTCCCACAGGTTGTCGAGCAGCTGCTGACGCGCTGCGGCGCTCTCGGTTCGCGAGTGGATCGCGGA
>JBPCLD010000131.1:0-9413 GCA_051003655.1 Candidatus Limnocylindrales bacterium
GCCCTGGACTCCGCCCGCAAGGCGGCCCGCTTTTCCAAGAACCTCTCAGGCCTGCTGCAAAAGAAGGTCGCCCGCAAGCTGACGCTCAACGAGGGAATCCGCATGGATAGCCGCGACACGGACACGATTCGGCCGATCACGGTCGAGGTCGGGCTCCTGCCGCGCTCACACGGCTCGGCGCTCTTCACCCGCGGCGAGACGCAGGTTCTGAGCGTGGCCACGCTTGGCCCCTCGTCAGACGTACAGCGCATCGACACAATCAGTCCCGAAGAGTCAAAGCGCTATATCCACCACTACAACTTCCCGCCGTACAGCACGGGCGAGAACAAGCCGATGCGCGGGCCTTCGCGGCGCGACATCGGTCATGGCGCGCTCGCCGAGCGGGCGCTCGTTCCGGTACTTCCAGCGGCCGATGAGTTCCCGTACGTCGTCCGCGTCGTAAGCGAGGCCGTGACCTCGAACGGTTCGACTTCGATGGCCTCAACCTGCGGCTCGACGCTTGCGCTGATGGACGCCGGTGTGCCGATCAAGGCGCCGGTGGCTGGCGCGGCCATGGGCCTGATGTCCGGTGAGGACGGCAAGTTCGCTGTGCTGACCGACATCCTGGGCAAGGAAGACGCGTTCGGTGACATGGACTTCAAGGTCACCGGCACGTCCGAGGGCATCACCGCCATCCAGATGGACATCAAGGTCCTGGGCATCAACGAGGCAATCATCCGCACCGGGCTCGAGAAGGCCCACACGGCGCGGCTGTTCATCCTCGACAAGATGCTCGAGGTCATGCCCACGACGCGTAGCGAGATGAGTGCTTACGCGCCGCGGATCACGACCATCAAGATCAACCCCGAGAAGATCCGCGACATCATCGGCAAGGGCGGCGCCACGATCCGCAAGATCCAGGAGGACACGGGCACCGAGATCAACGTCGAGGACGACGGCACGGTAGAGATCGCCGCAATCGATGGCGAGAAGGCCAAGGCAGCAATCGCGTGGATCGAGGGCCTCACTCGCGAGGTCGAGATCGGCGGGTTGTACCTGGGCAAGGTCACCCGGATCATGGGCTTCGGCGCCTTCGTCGAGATCATGCCCGGCAAGGAGGGCCTGGTCCGCATCGGCGAGCTGGCCGACTACCACGTCCCGACCGTCGAGGACGTCGTGTCGGTCGGTGACGAGATCATGGTGGTCGTCACCGAGGTCGACCGTCAGGGTCGCGTGAACCTTTCACGCAAGGCAGCCATGCAGCGGCACGCGGCCAAGGCTCCCGCCGAAGTCAGCGGCTGACGCGGCGGCGCTAAGCCAGACCTAACGAAGGCCCGCCGGGTTTAGCCGGCGGGCCTTTTCGATTCTCGGGGTGCTGACCCGCAGCTGTGGGTCACGACTCCGGACCCACCAACTCCACCGATAGTGGAGCCGCTGCTTGTGCCACCGTCGCCCCCAGCGCCCGTGCCGTCCGTGCCATCGGCACCCGGCGAGTCGGAGTCCACAACCTGACCGTCTGCGCCATCAGTGCCGTCTACGCCCGGGTCTCCTCACCTCGATGTCCTCACCCGGGCCGCCAGACGTAACGCACCGCGTACTCGCTCGTCCGGCGCAGCTCGGCAATAGCGCGTCGTGACAGCCCGTGGCGGTATAGATCGAGCACTGACCACTCGGCCGGGGTCAGAACGTCCGGATGAGGTGGCCTGCCACGGCCGCGCGTCGCCATCTGAAGCAAGACTATCGTCGGAGACGCGATTTTCGCTCCCCGGTAGCGAGTTGCGGAAATGGCCGTCCTGGTCGGTCGAGGCGGGTTCGGGAGGGTCGACCGGTGTAATATCGAGGCCGTGCCCCATACGACTTCTTCAGAGAGTGCCGCCAGCGTGCGCGCACCGAAGCGAGGGCACGAATGGACCGGTCGGGCCGCGTGACGCCGGATGAAAGAAAGCAGGCGCTCCGCGAGATAGCCGCCGAGGTGGCCGTCTGCACGCGATGCCCGCTGCACGTCGAGCGAACGCTCGCGGTGCCCGGGGAGGGCCATACCGACACGGAAGTCGTCTTCGTCGGCGAGGGCCCCGGTTACAACGAGGATCGAGAGGGGCGGCCGTTCATCGGCGCCGCCGGCGGTCTGCTTAACGAGATGCTCAAGGCCATCGGCTGGCGCCGGGAAGAGGTTTTCATCACCAATGTTGTCAAGTGCCGGCCCCCCGGCAATCGCGATCCCGAGCCGTCCGAGATTGCAGCCTGCGCGCCGTACCTCAAGCGCCAGCTTGCCGTCCTGGATCCGGCCGTCGTCGTGACCCTCGGCCGACACTCACTGGGCACGTTCATGCCCGGCGAGCGCATCAGCTCGGCGCACGGCACGGCGCGTCCCACGAGCCCGGAAACGGGCGCCCGACAGGCGACGACCTATGCGATGTATCACCCTGCAGCAGCGCTGCGCCAGGGGAGCCTGAAGGAGACGATGCTGGTCGATATGGCAGGCTTACCCGAGGTCCTGGTCAAATCCCGCGAACGGCGGGCTGCAGCGAATGCCATCGACGCGGTGGACCCCCCGCCACCCATCCACACGATGGCTGAGCCTGCACCGGTCCCGATAGCTGCGCCGATGGTTGGACCCACTTCCGCTCCCGACCTCCAGATCGAGGCTCCGATCACCACGCCCCAGCTGGAGCTCTTCCGATGAACGGCACTCTCCGCGTCCTGCCGCTCGGCGGTGTCGGCGAGATCGGCAAGAACATGACCGTCTTCGAGTACGGCGACGAGATCGTCATCATCGACTGCGGCCTGATGTTCCCCGAGGAGGAGATGCCCGGCATCGATTTCGTCGTGCCCGACGTCACCTACCTCAAGGACCGCAGGCACATGGTCAAGGCGTTCCTGATCACTCATGCCCACGAAGATCACGTCGGCGGGCTGCCCTACATCCTGCCTGAGTTCCCGGGCGTGCCGATCTACGCCTCGACCCTGGCGCGCGGCCTTCTCGGCAACAAGATCAAGGAGCACAAGCTCCACAACAACCCGCTGATGGCCTTTGATCCGGGCGAGACGGTCGAGATCGGCGCCTTTTCGGCGACCGCATTCCGAATCGGCCATTCGATCCCCGACGCGATGGGTATCGCCCTGCGCACGCCGCGCGGGCTGATCGTCCATACGGGCGACTTCAAGTTCGACCACACGCCGGTCGACGGCAAGCTGTCGGACATCCACGCACTGGCCAAGTTCGGCAGCGAGGGCGTCCTGCTGCTGATGTCCGACTCCACGCGCGCTGAGAGCCCGGGGTACACGCCTTCCGAGCGAATCGTCGGCGAGGTCTTCCGCGACATCATGGAAGGCCTGGAAGGTCGAGTGATCGTCGCCACCTTCGCCAGCAATATCGCCCGCGTCCAGCAGGTCTTTGATGCGGCGGCCACGTTCAAGCGTCGCGTTGCGGTGATCGGCCGTTCGATGGAGCAGAACGTTCGCATCGCCTCCGACCTCGGCTACCTCAAGTTCCCCGACGCGCAGCTGGTCAACAAGGATCGGCTGCGCGACATTCCCGACAGCGAGCTCGTGATAGTCACCACCGGTGCGCAGGGTGAGCCGATGGCCGGCCTTGCTCGCATGGCCAACCGCGACCATCGCTGGGTGGAGATCCAGCCCGGCGACACGGTGATCGTCAGCGCAAGTCCCATCCCGGGCAACGAAGAGGTCGTCGGCCGGACGATCGACAACCTGTTCAAGGTCGGCGCGAACGTCTTTTACCACGACATCAAGCGCGCCCACGTCTCGGGTCATGCCAGCCAGGAAGAACTCAAGCTGATGCTCAACCTGACCCGGCCACAGCACTTCATCCCGGTCCACGGCGAGTTCCGGATGCTGGTCCAGCACGGCCGAATCGCGGCGGAGCTGGGCGTTCAACCGGAGAACATCTACATCATCGAGAACGGACAGCCGATCGAGTTTGCCCAGGACGGGACGGCCCGGCGCGGGTCGCCGGTCGAGGCCGGCTACGTGTACGTCGACGGGCTGTCCGTGGGCGAGGTCGGCGACGTTGTCCTGCGCGACAGGCGTGCATTGGCCAACGACGGCATGTTCCTGGTGGTGGTGACGGTCGACAAGCAAACGGGCAATCTCATCGGCCGCCCGGAGATCGTGACGCACGGCTTCGTCACCGGCGCGGACGATCCCGTGATTGCCGCGGCTGCCGATCGCGTCGCTTCGGCGATCGCCAATCCAGGTGATCACACGAGTGAGCCCGGGCTCTTGAAGGCGCAGATCAAGGACAGCCTTTCGCAGTACCTGTACGAACGCACCAAGCGGCGACCGATGGTCTTCCCAGTCGTGGTCGAGATCTAGCTCCGCGTGGCAACTCGCACCCGGCGCGCCTCGCCAGGCTCGCGCCCGCGCAACCGACGGCCCGTCCGACGTCCCTTGCTCGACGCACTGCGCGTACCGCCGCACCTCGTTAGATCGCTGTTCGGGCTGAGCCTCATCGTGATCGGCGCCGTGACGGTCATAGCGTTGATGTTCCCCGACGCCGGCGTCTTCAACCGTTATGTCAACGAGCTGCTCCGCCCGGCAGTCGGCCAGGGCGCTTGGCTTTTGGCTGTGCTCCTGATCATCGCCGGGGTGTTGGTCGAGCGACCATCACAGCTCGGCTACGGCTCGAGCCTGGCCATCGTCGGCGGGCTCATCGTGTTCGCGGCGGCGCTCGGACTGATCCACCTGATCTGGGGCAGGGGAGTCCAGCCAGAGCTGTTGAGCCAGGGCGGAGGCGCCTTGGGCAACGCACTTTCGTCGACGCTGAGTGACCTTCTCGCTCCGGTCGGGGCCCTGGTCGTCCTCCTCGGCCTGCTGGCAGGTGGCCTGATCCTGTTGCTCAACGTCACGCTCCGCAGCCTGCTCAGCCCGGTGACCGGCGGTGGCCGGATGCTCGCCAGCGCTCTCGCAACCCCGGCGAGAGCACTGGCGGAGGGAGCGGCCGGGGCCGCGCGACGAGGAACCGAAGCGACGCTGAAGCCCACCGGGCCGGGACCAACGAACGGCAAGCTCGCGGCCAAAACCGCAGAAGTCTCACGCGAGCGGAGGGGTGAGAAGCCCTACCGATCCGACGGGGGCGGCCTGCCTGCGCCTGATCAACAGGTCCTGCCCCTCAGCCAGACCGTCTGGAGCGGCGGGCCAGCAAAAACTCAAGGTGCTCCTGCGACGGCCTCCGCCAGCGCGACGGCAGTGGCGGTTGTCGACGAGGAAGAGGCGGCGGAACCCGTTCGGATCTGGGAAATGCCGGGCCAGGAGCTGCTCGAGGCTGCCGAGCCCAAGGCCGGCGGCGTGAAGCTGGACCACGGCCGCAACATCCGGATCATCGAGGACAAGCTGTCGTCGTTCCAGATCCCGGCCACCGTGACGGCCACCAACACGGGTCCGGTGGTGACACAGTACGAGGTGCGCCCCGACGCGCGCATCAAGCTGTCGCGCATCGAGGCGCTGGCCGACGACCTGGCCATGGCCCTCGCGGCGCGATCCATACGCATCGAGGCGCCAATTCCCGGCCGTGACGTGGTCGGCATCGAGATCCCCAACCATTCCAGCGAGATCGTCGGTTTCCGGCCGCTGCTCGAGGACGTCGGCATGAGCGAGGGGGCCAGCAAGCTGACCTTCGCTCTCGGCCGTGACGTGTCGGGCAAGGGCTACGCGGTAGACCTCGCGCGGATGCCGCACCTGCTCATCGCCGGCGCTACCGGCTCGGGCAAGAGCGTCTGTGTCAACGCGCTGATCACCAGCCTGCTCATGCGCGCCTCGCCCACGGAGGTCCGCCTGATCCTGATCGACCTCAAGCGTGTGGAGCTGGCGGCGTACCGCGACCTGCCCCACCTCGAGACCCCGGTCATAGTCGAGGCTCACGACGCGCGTGCCGTGCTGGTGAACATGGTCGCCGAGATGGAGCGGCGCTACGAGCAGCTTGCGGACGCCATGGAACGCAACATCGCCGCCTATAACGTGAGTGCTCGCCGACGCGGTGGGCCGATGCCGTACATGGTCGTGGTCATCGACGAGCTGGCCGACCTGATGCTGCGCGAGGGTCGCAAGGTCGAGGAGCCGGTGGTGAAGCTGGCCCAGAAGGCCCGTGCAGTGGGTATCCATCTCGTGCTGGCCACGCAGCGGCCGAGCGTCAACGTGGTCACCGGCCTGATCAAGGCCAACGTGCCGTCGCGCATCGCCTTCGCAATGGCATCCAACGTCGACTCGCGGACCGTGCTCGATGCAAATGGAGCCGAGGATCTGATCGGTAGGGGCGACATGCTCTACCAACCGGCCGACCTGCCGCGCCCGATCCGGCTGCAGGGCGTCTTCGTCAGCGACGCCGAGGTGCACGCCGTCACCGAGTTCTGGCGCGCCCAGTCCGAACCGACCTACAACCGTGATCTGCTGGCCGGCGCCGACAACGATGATTCGGGCGATGCCAGCCAGTTCTCGTGGCTCGCAAAGTCGGGCGAGGATGAGCTCGCACCGCGCGCCGCGGAGCTGGTGATGCAGACAGGCCGAGCGAGCACGTCGATGCTCCAGACGAAGCTGAAGGTCGGCTTCAATCGCGCCACACGCCTCATGGATGAGCTCGAGAAGCACGGCATCATCGGCCCGCTTGACAGCCGCAATCCCGGCGCGCCGAGGGTCGTCTACGGCCCCGACAACTGGGTGCGCGACTCGTCCGACGCCGCTATGGACGACTAGACGGCCCGACCGCCAGATGGGGCCGATCATTCATAGCGCGTAAACTGGCTCCCCGCGTCAGCGATGGCGCTCACGCTCGAAATCCAACGAGGGACTGCGCCCAGACATGAGCGCGCGCCAGCAATTACGCATCGGAAACCGTCGCCTTGGCCGTGACCGCGCGCCCATCGACGCAACGCCCGCGCCGCCGGTCGGCGAGACGCTCCAGCTTGCGCGCGAGCGCAAAGGCGTCGACCTGTTCCGAGCCGAACGCGATACCAAGATCCGACTGCGCTATCTCTCCGCGCTCGAGGACGGCGCGTACGAGGATCTGCCCTCGCCGGTCTATACGAAGGGATTCCTGCGCAACTACGCGATCTACCTCGGCCTGGACCCGGAAGACCTCCTCGAGCGCTGGCGGGACGAGATGGAGTCGATCCGCTCAGCGGAGCGTGTCGCGGTTGCGCCACCACCGATGCCCATCGCAGCGCCCGGCCGGCGCGTCACGATCACGCCCGCGATGTTCGTCGCCGGCCTGGTCCTGCTGGTGATCCTGGCGTTCGTGGGCTACCTGGGCATCCAGCTACTTCGGTATGCGGAGGTAACGCCTGTCGCCCTGACCAAGCCGCCAGACCGTGTCAGCACGATCGAGGCCGACCTGACCATCCTGGAAGGGACAAGCGGACCCGGGGCGACCATTACGATTCGCGGGCCCACAACCGACCTTTTCAACACGACGGCCAATGAGAAGGGCGAATGGTCGCGCGAAGTGCCATTGGCGAGGGGTCCCAACAGGTTCACGATCACAGCCACCGATCCCGTCACGCAGCGCGAATCAACCGAGCTCGTGGTCACCATCAACCGCCCCCTGCCCTCGATATCGCCCGGGGTGTCACCCTCCGCTGCGCCGCCGATAACGCTGACCATGTCTGTTTCGAGCCCACTCGATGGCGCCGTCAGCACTGACGGAAACGTCGTGGTCAGCGGCATCACCACCGGCAGCAGGGTCACCATTGAAAGCCTGTACATCCCTGTCGTCTCGGCCTCGCCGAGCCCGGTGACCACACCTTCCCCAACCCCGACCGCGGTCACCCCGTCGTCGCCATCACCGGCACCGTCCGGATCGCCGCCGCCCATCGTTGATTTGACCATCCCCGACTCGGGAGCCTTCTCGAAGACGCTCGCGTTAACGATCGGCCGCTGGGAGCTGACGATCACCACCTACGGCATCGGTGTCCCGCCCGTCACCGAGACGCGAACGATCACCGTTGCGCCACCAGTCGTCAGCGGAGTCCAACTGATCATCAACGTCAGTGGGCGTGACTCGTGGGTTCGGGCCACGGCCGACGGGGCGCGGATTCCGGGCCTGGGCAGGCTCAGCGATGGTGATGCGCGCACGCTCACGGCGGTCAGCGAGGTGTGCCTCCGAACGGGGAACGCCGGTGCGCTCGAGCTCAACCTGAACGGCCTTGACATCGGCTTCCTCGGACGTTTCGGCGAAGTTGGGAGCTGGTTATTCCGGCCGGGAGTGCCGCCGGAGCCAACCGACGACGCCTGCTGACCCCTTGAGCGGCGACGAAGGAGTCGAGGAGCGCGCGCCGGCCGAGGTGACGGCACTCGCGCCGCTGGTGGCGCTGGCGGCGCGCATACAGTCGACGATGATCGAGCGCGGCTTGACACTGGCGACCGCCGAATCGTGCACCGGCGGCCTGGTCGGTCACCTGCTCACCGAAACGTCCGGATCCAGCGGCTATTACGTTGGTGGATTGATCAGCTACAGCGATGAGCTCAAGAAGCAGCACCTCGGGGTCGAGACGGGGACGCTGGAGCGTCACGGTGCGGTATCGGCGCAGACGTGCATGGCGATGGCCGAGGGCGCACGCTCTCGATATGGCGCCTCGCTCGGCCTCGCAATCACCGGGATTGCCGGGCCGGATGGGGGCAGCGCTCAAAAGCCAGTTGGGCTGACCTATGTCGGCGTGGCCGACTCCGCCGGCCATGATGTCCGCCGCAACGTATGGCACGCCGAACGGCATGCCAACAAGGTTCACAGCGCCCAGGCCGCCCTGTTGCTGCTGCTCGAACGCCTCGGGGTGAGCGCCGAGCATTGAGCCGAAGCGCCGCGGACATCGGCAGCGGCTTGGCGCCCGCACGCTCTGCGCGACCCATCCCGGCTGCCGAGAGAGTTCACGTCGTGGGTGCAGCGGGCGCGGGCGCATCCGCGGCGACGCTGCTGGCTCACCATGCCGGAGCCGTCGTAACCGGCTGCGACCCTGGAGCTCCGTCGCCCTACACCGCCGCCCTGGCGGAGGTTGGCATCGCGATCAGCATTGAGCACGCCGCCGAGCACATCTCGGGTCCCGACGGCCGGCCAGATCGCCTTGCGGTAACGAAGGCCCTGACGGCGGTCAATCCCGATCACCCCGAGCTCCTTGCGGCTCGCGAGGCGGGCATCCCGATTGAGGCGTGGCAGCAGCTGGTCGCCGACGCCGCGGCCACTTCCGGGCAGCGACTGGTTGCGGTCGCGGGCACGCATGGCAAGTCGACGACCACTGGCTGGCTGGTCGATCTGCTGGTGAGGGCGGGTCGGGACCCGTCGGCATTTGTCGGAGCCCTGCTGGACCCCTCGCTGACCGGCACTGGTCCCGCCACGGCACGCCTGGGGAGGGGTGACGCGTTCATCGTCGAGGCGGACGAGTACGCGGGCAACTTCGATCCATACCAGCCGTCGGTGGCCGTACTGCTCA
>JBPCLD010000132.1:0-5894 GCA_051003655.1 Candidatus Limnocylindrales bacterium
GGGGCGAGCTGTTCATCGAGGCCGTCTTCGAGGACGAGGCGGTCAAACGTCGGCTCTTTGCCGAGGTCGATTCAGTCGCGCCCGCGACGACCAGTCTGGCGAGCAAAACGTGCTCGATCAGCATCACCCGTGTCGCGGCGGCAGTCGGACCTGCGCGACGGCCGCGTTTCGTGGGCATCGATTTCTTCAGCCCCGTGCCGGTCATGCCGCTGATCGAGCTGATCCGCGGCGCCGCGACGGACGACGCGACCGAGGCTTATGTGCGTGAGTTGGCCGCGGAGCTCGGCAAGCAGGTGATCGTCAGCCGCGACCGCCCCGGTTTCATCGTCAACCGCATGGTCATGCGTTCCTTGCCGAAGGGATGCGCGCGTACGAGGAGGGCCTCGCCACGCCGGAAGACATCGACGCCGGCGCCCGGCTGGGGCTGAACCATCCCATGGGCCCGCTCGAGCTGGCCGACTTCATCGGCCTTGACGTCTGCCTGCACATCATGGAAGTGCTCCACGACTGCTTCGGCGATCCACGTTTCGTTTCCCAAACGGTCCTGCGCCAGATGGCCGACGCGGGTTACCTGGGACAGAAGACGGGGCGCGGGTTCTACACGTACCCGCGAGTACAGAAACCGGGCTAGTCGCCCGTGTGGCGCGCGGGCGCCGAGAGCAGCGTTGATCGAGCGGGCTCGCTCCTCGAGCCGGGCGAGCTCGGCGAGGCCACGCTCCCGCTGCTGCCGCTCGGTCAGAGACTGCTGCGCCACGTCGTGGCTATGCTAGTTCGCAGGCGACAGCGAAAGCTCCTCGAGCCGTTTGCGCACGCTGTTCGCAATGAACGTCGCGCCCTTGGCCTCGTACATCTCGAGGGCGCTTTGCAGGGCGTCCAGCGCAGCTGCTCGCTTGCCCGCCTCGACGAGCACCTCGGCTTGCTCGGCGTACGTTTGGGCGCGCAGGTCGAGATAGTCGGTCCGGTCGACCATCTCGACGGCCCGCGCGGCGAGCGCCTCGGCCGCACCCAGCTCGCCGCGATGAGCCAGCACGCGTGCCGACGCGCTCAAGCCCCGGGCCTGCGCTTCGACATCATCAGGTGTTGCCGTCTCACGCGCCACGAGGGCATATCTGTCGGCCTCATCGAACCGCCCCAGGTGGGTGTACAGGTGGGCGAGTTGGCCCGCGATCGACGACGAAAAGCCCCTGTCGCCCAGCGCGCTCAATTGCTGATAAGCCGCGAGCAGCACGGTCTCGGCCGCCTCGTAATTACCGGCCAGCAGTTCGAGCGCACCGAGATAGTTGCCCGCGATCGAGAGCGCGTAGCGGCGCATCCCCACCTCATCGCAGAGTGCGATGGCGAGCTGGATTAGCCTCCGGCCCTCGTCGAAATCGCCCGCCCAGGCGCGCAACATGCCGAGTGGCGCGAAGGCCTGGCCCGTCACGACCCGGCTGCCTGATGAAGCGGTGATGTCCGCAATGCGGCGCGCGGCTTCGGCTACCGGCGTTGGACCCCAAGCCGTCATCGTCGGAAGCCAGCGGAGCATCATCGGGGGCGCCTCCGACGGGGGATATCCGGCGATCCGTTCGACGAGGATCTGTTCGGCGATCTTCGCTCGGCCGGCGAAGAAGTGGTGGCGGGCAAGCTCGAAGGCGGCGCGTTCCGCCCCACGCTGCTCGCCATGCTGGTCGAATACCCGCAGCAGCTCCTCCGAGCGGGCGATGACATCTTCTATTGGCATCTCCCCCAGCGAGCTCATTGCGTCGATTCGACCCACCTCGGCAAGGGCCCGACCAACCACGTCGCCGGCGCCCTCGGCTGCGTCAATCGTCGCGGCCAGGAGTGCGTCTGCTGCTCGAACTTCGCCGGCCATTGATAGTGCCAGACCCAGTTCCGCACGCAGCCTGATGCCTGCCGAACTCGTGGCCGGGACCAGCTGTATTGCGCTGCTCAGCAGCTTGCGGGCGGCATGGATGTCGCCGCGATCGAGCGCCCGCACGCCCGACGCGCCGAGGTGGCGCCCGGCCAGCGCGGCCAGGTGGCGCGCCTCGTCATCTACGGGACCGAGCTCCGTCCGGTATCGGAACGCCTGCTCGTAGTGATAACCGAGAATCTCTTCGTATTCCGAGATGTGGTCACCCGCGGCGCGCGTCAGCCAGCCGCCATAGCGGGCGTGCAACTCACTACGCGTCTCCTTCGATAGCGCTCCGTAGGCAGCGTCTCGGATGAGGAGGTGTCTGAACCTGAACGCCTCGTCGCCGACGAACTCGCCGCGTTCCGGCCGGACGAGCTCCTTGCGCGCCAGCGCGCGCAGGTGACCAGGGACCGAGTCGCGAAGGACGTCAGGCGCCAGCTCTGCCACAGCACTGCGATGGAAGACCTTGCCCTCGACCGACCCGCGTTCCAGTACAGCGCGCTCCGCTGACGGCAGGCCGTCGAGTCGCGCGGCGATCAGGGCTTGGATGGAGGGCGGCACAGATACGTCTGCCAGATCGGCAATCGCCGCCCATCCGCCGTTACGGCGGACCAGCTGACCGGCGTCGATGAGCATTCCGACCATCTCCTCGACGAACAGCGGATTGCCCTCGGCTGCGGCGGCGATTTTCTCCTCCAGTTGAGCGCCGAGGCTCACCTGTCCGACCAGGCTCCCCACGAGCTCGCGGCTCTCGCGGTCGCTAAGTGGCTCAAGGGTGATCGTCGTGGCGTAGCGTTTTCCGCCTCCCCAGCCTTGTCGCGACTCGAGGAGCTCCTGCCGGGCGAGGCAGACGAGTAGCAGCGGCGAATCGCGTGTCCAATCGGCGAGGTGCTCGACCAGATCGAGCAGCGTTGGCTCGGCCCAATGAACGTCGTCGATAACCAGGACGACTGGCTTTCGCTGGGCAAGCGACTCGACAAGCGTCCGTACTGCCCAGAAGGCTTCCTCCTGCAAGCCACTGCCCTCGAAACGGCCAAGCACCTCGCCCAGCCGTTGAACAGCTTGCCCACGATCGCGCTCGTCCGGTATCAGTTCGCCGATCTTCGCCCGTACAAGGTCATCGTCGTCGGCTTCGGTCAACCCTGCAGCTTCTCGAAGGGCCTCCGCGATCGGCCAATACGTGATCCCCTCGCCGTACGAGAGGCATCGACCGTGAAGAACGAGAGCATTGCCGCCAAGGGAGCCCAGAAACTCGCTGACCAGGCGCGACTTGCCGACGCCGGCCGCGCCGAGGATCGTGAACAGGTGGCAGATGCGCTCGTCCACGGCTTGCTCGAAAGCCTCGGACAGCAGCCGGCGCTGGCGCAGGCGCCCGATCATCGGCGAATCAGGTCGCCTGTCAGCGACGCATGCGGCGGGTGTCGCTCCAGTCGCGCTGAGTCCGATCAACCGGTATGCAGCGACCGGCCCGGACTTTCCCTTGGCTACGACAGGCTCCGCCTGTTCCACCGTTACCGACTCGCGCACCAACAGATACGTTTCCCCGCCCAGCAGAACCTCGGCGGCCTGCGCCGACTGCTCCAGCCGCGCCGCCACATTGACCGCGTCGCCGCTCACGAAGCGCTGGCCCGCGCCGGCGTCGCCCGCCACGACCTCGCCGGTGTTGATGCCCGTGCGCCAACTGATCGTGATTCCGCGGTCGCGCTCGAACTCGGCCTCGAGCGTGGCCACGCGGTCGCGGATTTCGGCCGCGGCGCGCACGGCGCGCAACGCGTCGTCCTCGTGGACCACCGGAACGCCGAAGACGGCCATCACAGCGTCTCCGATGTACTTCTCGACAGTGCCGCCGTGACGCTCGACGATCGTCCGTATCTCGCCGAAATAACGCGTCATCACCCGCCGCAGCGACTCGGGATCGGTACGCTCACCGATGTCGGTCGAGCCAACGGCGTCCATGAACATGACCGTTACGGTCTTCCGCACCTCGCTTGTCGGTTGAGCGGTGGCTCCCAGGGGGTTCGCACAGCTCGAGCAGAACCGGGCGGTATCGGCGTTCTCCTCGCCACAACGCCGGCAGGTGAGCACCCTCAGTGTGCCGCTGCGGGCGGGCGCAATCGGCTGCGGCGAGGTGGCACGAGGCGGTACAGCTGCCGCTGCCCGGGCAGGCCCTTCAGCTCGTGGAGACCGTAGTCGTCGAAGACGAGATCCGTGCCGTCGACGAGGTCGCGCACAGTGGCCGAGACGACGACGTCGCCGGGCTTCGCCGTGGCCATCATGCGCGCCGCGGCGTGGACGGCGAGACCGCGCACGTCGCCCGCTGCCAGCTCCACTTCGCCGGTGTGAACGGCCGAACGGATTTCGATGTCGAGGGGCTTGATGGCGTCGCCGAGCCCGGCTGCCGCGCGCGTAGCACGTTCGGCGCTGTCGAACAGCGCGATGACTCCGTCTCCCGTCGTCTTGATGAGGCGACCAGTGTGGGCGTCAATGACCCTCTCAGCCACTTCGTTGTGGCGGCTGACGAGCTCTCTCCATCGGCCCGGGCCCTGAGCGACGGCACGCGCGGTCGAGTCTACGATGTCCGTGAAAAGGATCGACGACAGAATTCGTCGGCCGGAGTCGGTCGGCGCGGTCCCGTAGCCGCGCATAGCCTCGAAGTCGACCGAGATCCACGGCTCGTCCCCGACGACCCAGGCGTCGTGACCGGGCGGGATCTCGAAAACCTCGCCGGGGCCGAGCTCCATCTCCATACCGTCCTGCATCTCCACGCGAAGGCGGCCACTCATGGTCACTCCAACGTGGTGGAAGTGGCAGGCCTGCGTGCCCGCGATGGGCTTGACGTCGATCGACCACCGCCAACCCGGCTCGTACGTCATCCGCCCTACGACCCGGTCATCGAGTTGCACGACGTCGATCCTGCCGTGCGGTATGACGCGGACGTCATCGCTCTCGCTGAATCGCCGCCGCTGAAGTCGTGCCATGGCCGGGCGCGAAGGACTAGCTGCCGTCGAATTCCAACTCGACGGCGACCGCCCGCTCGAGCGTGTCGCCTACCGGCGAGCCTTCCAGGCACGCTCGCCGAATCTCTTCGAGCTGTTCTGGGGTCGCACCCTTGGTCTTCAGATGGATCGTGTAGGCGATGCGCTGGTAGCCGGATCCGGCGTCAGAGTCGAGCCCCAGGTAACGCCCAACGTTGGCATAGCCGCGCACTTCGACGGATAAGTCTTCGATCTCGACACCCAGCAGGGCCGCCTTGTTGGCCACGACCTCTACGTCGCACGCGGCAAGGCAGCGCAGGACCATGCCCAACGCGCTCGGATCGTCTTCGCCGCCCATGTAGACCGGCGCACCACCGAGACTCGAGGTTACCTCCGCATGCGTCCCTCCGACCCATCGCGCGACGACAACCGGGTTACGGTCCGCCTGCGATGGATCCAATCGGCATGACTCGATGTACTCCCGCAGTTCCGTGACGTCGATTCCATTTATCGTCGGTAATTGAGCCTGTTCCACCATCTCCGCCAATCGCTCTTGCCGAACCTGCTCTCATCGTATCCCTCCCAGGGAAGGCTCCCAACGTCGCGCGGCCCTCGCCGCGTGGCGGTCGTAACATGGATCGCGTGCGCAACCCTGGAAATGGCAGCCGCAACGGCAACGGCGCAATGATCGGCGTCAACGGGCAGGTCTACATCGTGTCGGCGGCGCGCACGCCGATCGGCAAGTTCGGCGGCAGCCTCGCCGACATCCCTGCAACGACGCTCGGCGGTATCGCGATCCGCGCGGCAGTCGAGCGCGCATGCGTGGCGCCGGATCAGATAGATGAAGTGCTCATGGGCCAGGTGCTCCAGGCCGGGGTTGGCCAGGCGCCGGCGCGCCAGGCGGCCCTGAAGGGCGGCCTCGGCGACTCGGCCAGCGCCACCACGATCAACCGCGTCTGCGGCTCGGGCCTCAAGGCGATCATGCTCGGCGCCGCCGAGATTCGCGCCGGCGACGCCGAGATCGT
>JBPCLD010000133.1:0-5304 GCA_051003655.1 Candidatus Limnocylindrales bacterium
AGCCCGCAGTTCGAGGAGCGACTTCGCGCTGCGCTGGCAGACAGGGACCGTGATTGGCTCGTGGACCAGCTGGTGAGGCTGACGCTGGACGCGCACAGCCTCGAGGATCTCGATCGCGCCATAGTGATGGAGGAAAAAGCTCGCCGCAGGCAGGAGCGCCTGGCGCGTGTCGCGGAGCTCGGCCTGGACGCATCCAAGGTGCGCGGCTTCACGGCCGACCACTCGGCGATGACGCGCGACCGTGCGATCTCCGACGGCTATCTCGACCCGGCCGCGCCAGCCAAGGGAACAGACCTCATCAGCCCTGAGCTGCGGACCTCCTCAGGCGAGGCGTTGCTACTAGGGGCAAAGGACATCCTCTTCGGCCTGCTATTCGGTGACGCCGCCACGCAGACGCGGCTTGACAGGGTTCAGCAGGAGCTGCTCACGCTGGCGATGCCGCGCGCGAAGGCAGGCGCCCTCGACTTCATGCGCGCCGCGACAGAGTTGGCAGCCGCCGGCACCTGGCAGGATCCGGCCAGCGTGTCGAACGACGAGCGCGCCGACAACGTCCTGCTCGAGGTCCAGTTCGGTGAGACGGCCGACGAGGTGGTCGGGAACGCGATCGTCGCCGCGCTGTCGGTGATCAACAACCTTGAGATCAACGAGCAGGTTCTCTACGCGCGGATGATCAACATCGAGGAATCAACTCTCATCTCCTAGACCTGCGTCAGCGAGGAACGTCAATCGTCCAGCATCGGCAGCCGAATGCCGCGCTCCCGAGCGACCTCGATCGCACTCTCGTAGCCGGCATCAGCGTGCCGAATGACACCCGTGCCCGGGTCGGTCGTCAGCACTCGCTCGAGCTTCTGGGCCGCGAGGGCGGTCCCATCAGCGACAACGACCATCCCGGCGTGCTGCGAATAGCCGATCCCCGTGCCGCCGCCATGGTGTATGGAAACCCATGACGCTCCTGCCGCGGTGTTCACCAGCGCGTTCAGCAGCGGCCAGTCGGCGATAGCGTCAGAGCCGTCGCGCATGCCCTCCGTCTCACGGTTCGGCGAGGCCACTGACCCCGAGTCGAGATGGTCCCGACCGATCACGATCGGCGCCGACACCTCGCCTGAGGCGACCAGCTCGTTGAAGCGCAGGCCGGCCTTTGCCCGCTCGCCGTAGCCCAACCAGCAGATGCGCGCCGGGAGCCCCTGGAACGGAACTCGCTCCTGCGCCATCCGGATCCAGCGCGCGAGACCCTGGTTGTCGGGAAACAGCTCCAGCACGGCTTCGTCCGTTCTCTTGATGTCCGCCGGGTCCCCAGACAGGGCCACCCAGCGGAATGGGCCCTTCCCCTCGGTGAACAGCGGTCGGATGAAGGCGGGCACGAACCCCGGGAAATCGAAAGCATTGGCGACACCGGCGGACTGCGCCTGCGCACGGATGTTGTTGCCGTAGTCGAAGGTGACGGCGCCGGTCGACTGGAACGCCAGCATCGCGGTGACCTGCTCGGCCATCGAATCCATCGACCGCTGGACATAGGTCGAGGGGTCTGCGTGCCGAAGGTCGGCCGCCTCGTCAAGCGTCAGCCCCGCCGGGACGTAGCCGTTGAGGGCGTCGTGGGCGGATGTCTGGTCGGTGACGACGTCGAATCGCTCTCCAAGTCGGACGAGCTCGGGCTCGATGTCCGCTGCATTCCCGATGAGCGCTATCGATTCCGCCCGACCATCCTCGGCAGCGTGCCGCGCCAAGCTGAGCCCCTCCTCGACCGAGGATGTCGCGCGGTCGACGTAGCCGATCTCGTGCCGGCGGCGCGCGCGTTCTGGGTCGACCTCGATCACCAGCGCGACGCCCTCGTTCATGGTCACCGCCAGCGGCTGCGCACCACCCATCCCGCCCAGGCCGGCCGTCAGGACAATGCGGCCACGCAACGTTCCGCCGAAATGCTGGCGCGCGAGCTCGGCGAACGTCTCGTAGGTGCCCTGCAGGATGCCCTGGGTGCCGATGTAGATCCACGAGCCGGCCGTCATCTGGCCGTACATCGTCAGTCCCTGGCGCTCCAGCTCGCGGAACGTGTCCCAGTTGGCCCACTTGCCAACGAGGTTGGAGTTCGCGATCAGCACGCGCGGCGCCCACTCATGGGTACGGAACACGCCCACCGGCTTGCCCGACTGGACTAGCAGCGTCTCGTCGTCGGCCAGCCGTCGGAGCTCGCGGACGATCGCGTCAAACGCATCCCACGAGCGGGCGGCCTTGCCCGTCCCGCCGTACACGACCAGGTCCTCGGGTCGCTCAGCGACCTCGGGATCGAGGTTGTTCATCAGCATCCGCAGTGCGGCTTCCTGCTGCCACCCGCGGCACGAAAGCTCAGTACCGCGTGGAGCGGAGATGGTACGGCGACGAGTCGCTACGGACATTGAGCCTCCACTCGTCACAGCTCGCGGCGCATGACCGGGAAGCGCTCGTCGTCGACCGCCGTTTCGAAGCCGAGTTTGTGCCAGAAACCTGGCCGCGCGGCGCTCGTCTCGTCCTCTGGTCGAGTCAGGTCGGGGTATGCCTCTACCGCCGCGAAGCCGCGCTCGGCAAGGTCCCGGCAGACTTCATCGACAAGTTGGCGAGCGTGACCCTGCCGGCGGTCCGCCGCCGTTGACGCGACGCAGGTGATAACCGCCGGTAGCGGTGAGGTGGGAAGCTGCGGGTACAGGTCCCGAAGCCGGAGCGCGCGAGGGTACGCAGACAGCGGCCCGAACTGGCAATACGCAACAGGCTCGTCGTTCGCGACAAGGACCTTGCCGTATGAGCCGAACACGCCGCGTCCTCGATCCAGCAGGGCCAGCTTGCGCGGAACGCCCTCGCGCAGCGGACGCTCACGGATCGTGGTCGGTGCGAAGGGGTTCTCGACGGGCGTGGCGAACAAGTCACCCTCGTCGCCGAAGACATCAGCAAGATGAACGCGGCCCGCGGGCGCGAACGGATTCGCCGCAGCCTCGCGGGCTGGCGGCGAGAACGGGTTGTCATCGACGATCGGCGCCCGGTTCACAGCCGGAGCCCTGACCTCCAGCATCGACGGCCGGCTGGCCTTGGAGCCGCGATCGGCGTCCTCCCAGTAGTCGCACGTCCGGTGGTCGAAGCGCGGATCTGCGCATGGCGGGATCAGACCGAATGACTCGGAATCGATTACTTCAACCGTTCGTGACTCGGCCATCGCCAACGGAGTCTAGGACGGAGGCAAGAGATCGACCAAGGCCGCGGTGCGCACGATCTCGATCGCGACGGCAAGGCCTGGCTGTGGGTCCCGATCCCCTTCGAGATGGTCGACGCGATCACGCACCAGCGCATGGGCCGCAGCAACACCGGCACCGGGCTTCAACCCGTTGCTGAGCCTGAAGTCGAGCCCCTGGGCCGCGCACAGCAGCTCCAGTGCCAGGACATGTTCCACGTTGCGCACGATGTCGCGGGCCTGTCGCGCTGCGATTGGGCCCATCGAGACGTGATCCTCCTGGTTCGCGCTGGTGGGGATCGAGTCCACCGATGCTGGATGAGCGAGGACCTTGTTCTCCGAGACGAGCGCCGCGGCCGCGTACTGGTGGAGCATCATCCCGGTGTTCAGGCCCGCGTTCTCTACCAGGAATGGCGGCAGGCCCGACAGGCGGCCATCGATGAGCTGCGCAGTTCGACGTTCAGAGATGGAGCCCAGCTCGGCCACCGCGATTGCCAGCACGTCCATCGCCAGCGCCACCGGCTGGCCGTGGAAGTTGCCACCCGATATCACTCGGCCGCCGCCAGTGGCCGCGTGGTCTGGATCGACATCGGCCCCGTCAGGGAACACGAGCGGGTTGTCGGTCGCCGAGTTCACCTCGATCTCGAGCACGCCGCGGACGTACGTGAGCGCGTCCGCGACAGCGCCGTGGACCTGCGGCACGCATCGAATCGAGTACGGGTCCTGGACCTTGTGGGCGTCGCCATGGTGCGAGCGCATCAGCTCGGAGTCGCGCAGCAGGTGGCGCAGCTGGGCGGCGATTCGTGTTTGGCCGGGATGTGGCCGCGCCTGTTGGTACGCCTCTGAGAACGCGACATCCGTGCCTAGGACCGCCTCCGTCGTCATCGCTGCTGCCACGCTCGCCGTGCCGAGCAGTCGCTCTGCGTGGAGCAGCACGAGGACGCCGATCGCGGTCATCTGCTGGGTGCCGTTGAGCAGGGCCAGCCCTTCCTTGGGCTCCAGCGACAGTGGTTCGAGGCCGCGACGCTCCAGGGCCTCGGCCCCGCTGACCGTTTCGCCGTCCACCTCGGCTCGTCCGCGGCCGATCAATGGCAGTGCCAGGTGGGCGAGCGGGGCCAGGTCGCCCGATGCACCGACAGAACCCTGCTCCGGGATGGCCGGATGGATCCCCAGGCGCAGGAAATCGAGCAGCCGCTCAACGACCTCCGGCCGACACCCGCTGTTGCCGCGCGCCAGAGCATTGGCCCGCAGCAGAAGCATGGCCCGCGTCATGTGGCGGCCATGGATCGGTCCGATTCCCACGGCATGGCTGATCAGCAGGTTCTCCTGGAGGCGAGCGGCGTCCTCCGCTGCAATCCGCTGCGAGGCCAGCGCGCCGAAACCGGTCGTCACGCCGTAGACCGTCTGACCGGACGAAACGAGCTCTTCGATGACCCGGCGGCTCGCGGCGATGCGCTCTCTTGCGTCGGCGTCGAGCACGGCTTCAGCTCGTCGTCGGGCAACGCGCTCGACTTCGTCGAGCGTCAGGTCGTACCCAGTCAGGCTGATCGGCGCGTCAGTCATGCCCGCGCAGGATAGGCGGCGTTCACTCCCAGGTCGGGCCGCGGACGCCCTTGCTGTGCGACTCGTCGTTGGCCAGCATCAACAGCGGACCTGCCTCGACCGATTCCCAGCGGAGGACGGTCAGGCTCGCCCAATCCTGCTTGAACCGGCGCCGATAGTCGGCCAATGGCACGCCGAGGACGACGGCCAGGAAGATTCGATTGACCGACGAATGACCGACCAGCAGGCACGCCCGATCTGCGGCCTCCGCCTGCCACCAAACAAGCAGGTCCTCCAGCATCGCACCTAGCCGCGCAGCGACGGAAAGACCACTCTCGCCCCCGCCGACGGGGTGGATCGCCGGGTTCTCCTCGTACAGTTCGCGTTCGCCGGGGAACCTGCGGTCGATCTCGTCGACCGTGTGTCCTTCCCACGCGCCGTAGTTAAGCTCCCTCAGCCGGCCGTCGGTCTCGACCGACACGTCGCTGCCTCTTACGAGAATCCCTGCCGTCTCCACTGCCCTTCCGAGCGGGCTCGAGATCAGCCGGTCAAGGTGAACTCCGTCGAGC
>JBPCLD010000134.1:0-3794 GCA_051003655.1 Candidatus Limnocylindrales bacterium
GTGTGGTTGATCGGACTGGTCGGCAACATCGGCGGGGGTTTGATCCACCTCCTGCTCGTCGTCGCCGTGATCATCCTGATCTACAACCTTTTGGTGGGCAGACGCACCATCTGACCGAGGCTCACAGCCGCACTCGAGCAAGCGCCCGGAGCGAAAGCACCGGGCGATCACGCCCAGCCCCTGAACTCGAGCTGGACGGAGTCAGTCGCCCAGTCTGAGGTCCACCATCCGCTGGCCGACGAGCCGGCCAATGAGCGCCATCAGCTCGGCGTCATAGGCCACCCGCACGCGGAGCTCCATGCGCTGGCTACGGCCGGCGCCGGCCGGAACGTGGAGAACGACTGGCGTGTCACCCGGATGCTCACGAATAACCTGGCGAAGGCTGCGCATTGCGCCGAGCAGCTCGTCCTGTGAGCCAGACATCAGCCGAATATGGAGCGACTGGCCGGCGACGGCCTGCACGGGCTGTGTCGGCGCACGTTCGCGAATGAGCATCTCTCGGACGGCTTCGTCGGGCAGGGCCGGCTCTTCCGAATCGGTCGGCGCCGCGAGCGCCGCGACCGGTGGCGGGGCGCTGCCGAGGTAAACGTCTATTGACCCGTCCGTGAGGCCGCCGCGGAGCGGTGAGACACGGGGCACCGTTCGAATGAGCCGCGGGCCTACGGGGACCGCGCCGGGACCGACAGGAACGAGGTCGGCGTCCGTTGGCCCGGCAGGCACGTCCGTGGGAGACGGCTGGGCGAACCCATTGCCATGGCCGTTCTGGTAGCCACCGTTGCTCCTGCCATAGCGAGCGCCCGCGCCGGATTGGCCCTGACGTCGCCCTCTGTCGCCGCGGGCCACCTCGCGAGCAAAACCCTGGGGGCCGAGGGCCGTTGCGCCTTCCCAGGTCCAAACGGCATCGGCAAGGAGCACGGTTTCCTCGCCCTTGTGGTCGACACGGCCAGCCACGAGCAAGATCGCGTCCTCGGCCCATGTCGACTCCGTCTGCTCGAACACTTTGGGGAAGACGATCACTTCGATCGTCCCCTGGAGGTCCTCCAGAGTGGCAACTCCCATCGTCGCGCGAGCCTTCGTAATCACGCGTCGGACCTCGGTGACGACGCCGCCGATGACCACCCGCTGTTGATCGAGTTCCTCGCCCATCTCACCGCTGTAGGCGTTGACGTACTCGCCGATCACCCCAGCCAGCTCACCGAGCGGGTGATCTGACAGGTAAAGCCCGAGCAGCGCCTTCTCCCAGCGCAGCCGCTCGCGCGGCGCCGCCTCGGTAACGTTGTCGGGTAACGGCCTCTCAAGCGGCGCCGCGTCGGCACTCGAATCGAACAGCGAGACTTGGCCCGTCAGCCGATCCCGCTGGGCGGCCTGCCCGGCTGAAAGTGCGTCGTCGAGGGCCATGAGCAGCTGCGCCGGGTGTCCGAGCGCGTTGAGCGCGCCGACGCGGATGAGCGACTCGAGCACGCGCCGATTGACGAGGCGCAGATCGATCCGCGCGCAGAAATCTCCCAGCGAGCGGAAGTCGCCGGCCTCGGTTCGCTGGTTGACGATCGACTCGATCGCCCCGTGGCCGACGTTCTTGATCGCCAGCAGGCCGAAGCGGATCGCGTCTGTTTCAACCGTGAAGTCGAGGCCGCTCCGATGGACGTCCGGCGGCAGCACCTCGATCCCCAGGCGCCGGCACTCAGAGATGGCGGCGGCCACCTTGTCGGTCGAATCGCGCATGGCCGAGAGGACGCTGGTCATGTACTCGACCGTGTAATTCGCCTTCATGTAGGCCGTCTGGTAGGCGATCAGCCCGTAGCAGGTGGCATGGGCCTTGTTGAACCCATAGCGCTCGAATGGCTCGAACGCCTTGAAGACGGCGTCGATGATGTGCGGCGCGACCCCTCGCTCGGCGGCCTGCTGGACGAACTTGTCCTTCTGCGCCCTGAGCACCGATGACTTCTTCTTGCGGATCGCATAGCCGAGCGTGTCAGCCTCGGGTCCGGTGAAGCCGCCGAGGGCTATCGCGGCGGCCATGATGTCTTCCTGGTAGACGAAGATCCCGTACGTCTTGGCGAGGTAGGGCTCGAGCAGCGGATGCAGGTAGGTGACCTTTTCCTGGCCGTGCTTCCGGCGGATGTAGGCGGGAATGTTGTCCATCGGCCCAGGGCGGAACAGGGCGACCATCGCGGCCAGATCCAGGACGGAGGTCGGCCGGAGTTCCTTTACGTAGCGCCGCATGCCCGGCGACTCAAGCTGGAAGATGCCGGTCGTCTCGCCCGAGGCCAGCAGCTCGAAAGTCTTGGCGTCCTCGAGCGGAAGCTTGTCGAGATCGATCTCGATACCGCGCTCGTGGCGGACGAGGTCCACCGCCTGGCGCAGGATGGTCAGGTTCGAAAGGCCCAGGAAGTCGAATTTGAGGAGACCAAGCGCCTCGACGCCGTACATCTCGTACTGGGTCATGAGCCCGTCCGAGTTGGTCGCGTGCTGGAGCGGCATCAGCTCGGTCAGCGGCTCGCGGCTGATCACCACTCCGGCCGCGTGCGTCGACGCGTTGCGCGCCACGCCCTCAAGCTGCCGCGCAAGGTCGAGCAGTCGCTTGACGTTGGCGTCGGCGTCGCGCATCTCGCGCAATGCCGGCGTCATTTCGAGCGCTTCCTCGAGCTTGATGCCGAGCTGGTTGGGGATGGCCTTGGCGATCCTGTCGACCTCGCCATACGAGAAGCCGAGCACCCGTCCAACATCGCGAATGGCCGCGCGGGCGAGCATGGTCCCAAAAGTGATGATCTGGGCGACGTGGTCCGTGCCGTACTTCTGCGTGACGTACCTGATGACCTCGTCACGGCGCGCGTCCTCGAAGTCGACGTCGATGTCAGGCATCGTCACCCGGTCGGGGTTGAGGAAGCGCTCAAATGGCAGCTCGTACAGGATCGGGTCGACGGGCGTGATGCCCAGCGTGTAGGTGACGATAGAACCGGGCGCAGAGCCTCGACACGTCGTGGCGATCCGTTGCTCGCGCGCGAATCGCACGAAGTCGGCGACGATCAGGAAGTAGCCGGCGTAGCCCATGCGCAGGATCACGTCGAGCTCGTAGTCAAGGCGCCGCTGCAGCGGCTCGGTAACCTCGCCATATCGTTCGCGCAGGCCGCGTTGGCACTCTTCGCGCAGCCACGTCTCGACGGTGTGCCCCGCCGGAATCGGGAAGTCGGGGAGTCGTAGCTGTCCGAAGGGCAGCTCCAGGTCGACTATCTCTGCGATCCGGCGGGTGTTGATGATTGCCTCGGGCGCCTCGGCGAACAGAGTTGCCATCTCTACCGCGCTTTTCAGGTAGAAGTCAGGCGATTCGAAGCGCATCCGTCCCGGCGTGTCGAGATTGGACGCTGTGCCCACGCACAGCAGCACGTCATGCGCGTCCGATTGTGCCTTGCGCACGTAGTGCAGATCGTTCGTCGCGACAAGCGGGATGCCCATCTCAGGCCCGAGCCGGAGCAGGTGCTCGTTCAGCTTGCGCTGCTCGGGCAGGCCGTGGTCCTGGAGCTCGAAGTAGAAGTTGCCGGGGCCGAGGATGTCCTTGTAGGACCCGGCGATGCGGCGCGCCTCGTCCATGTCACCGGTCTCGATCGCGCGCGCCACCTCCCCGTTGAGGCAGGCACTCAGGCCCACCAGGCCCTCGGAGTGCCTGGCGAGGTACTCGCGGTCGATCCGCGGCTTGTAGTAGTAGCCGTCGAGGTGCGCGTCGGTGACGATCCGGCACAGGTTCTGGTAGCCGGTCCAGTCCTTTGCCAGCAGGATGAGGTGATATGGCTGCGAGT
>JBPCLD010000135.1:0-4318 GCA_051003655.1 Candidatus Limnocylindrales bacterium
CCGCGGTGGCGACTTCCCAGCGGACGAACTCGGCGCCGATGTCGAGCGGTCCATCCAGGACGATCTCCTCGTCCGCAAGCGCGCTCATGGCGGGGTCGGACTCATCGGCGAAGCGCAGGTGGACGAAGCAGCGGTCGTCACCGTATTCCGCCAGCTCAGCAACGGTCTCGCCGACGATCGGCACGATCCCCTTCTCCGCCTTGCCCGTGCTCTCGGCAATGAGCTGCTCGGCCCAGTCGCCGAACGATGTGAGGCGCGGCGAGGTCAGGATGGTCAGCTTGTCACGGACGGCGAGCGCGGACTCGCCGATGAGCGCGCCCAGGCGCAGGCCCGGGTTGTCGGCGGCATCGGCCGTGCGGCAGGCATCGGCCATGCGCCGCGCGCGGTCCAGCAGCCCACCAACGTCGACGCCGGCGAGCGCCGCGGGCACGAGACCGAACACGGTCAAGGCGGAGTAGCGTCCGCCGACATCGGGCGGCGCCTCGACGATGCCGCGGAACTCCTGCGCCCGCGCAAGCTCGGCCAGCGGTGTATCGGGGTCGGTGATGGCGAGGAAGTCAAGAGCCGGGGCGATCTCGCCCATCGCGGCCTGGTAGGCGTTCGGCTCGGTGGTGGAACCCGACTTTGAGCTGACGCAGAAGAGCGTGCGCTGCGCACTTGCCCACGAACGGAATCCTCGTACCGCGTCGGGATGCGTCGAATCGAGGACGCGCAGATCCAGGCCATCGGGCACCCCGGATCCGGCCAGCTCCGGTCCGAACAGGCGGCTGAAGAGCTCCGGCGCCAGGCTCGACCCACCCATCCCGAGCACCGCGGCGCGGCGATAACCGTCCTCGCGCACGTCACGCGCGAGATGCTCGAGCTCCGTGACACGGGCCGACATGTCCTCCGGCAGATCGAGCCAGCCGAGCCACGCGCTGATCTCCTCCGCCGGCTTGCCCGAGGCAGCCCACAGCGAGCCATCCTTGGCCCACAGCCGTTTGGCGACGCGATCGGCGGTCCACGACTCGAGCCGCGTGGTCACCGCGGCATCGACGTGGCTCATGCGGGGGCGAGCTCCTCGCGCTTCGACTCGATGCTGCCGATCAGCTCGTCGAAGCTCGTGGCGAAGCTGGCGACGCCCTCCTCGATCAGCTCGTCGGTCACCTGGTCCATGCTGATTCCCTGCGCCTCCACCTCGCGAATCGCCTGGCGCGCGTCGGCCAGATCCCGGTCGAGCGTGGGCCGCACGTCCCCGTGGTCGAGGAAGGCGGTGATCGTCTCGAGCGGCATCGTGTCGACCGTCTCCGCGCCAATGAGCTCCTCTACATAGAGCACATCGCGGTAGTCGGGGTTCTTGGTGCTGGTGCTGGCCCACAGGCAGCGCTGCACCTGCGCGCCGGCCGCTCGCAGATCGGCGAATTCCTCGCCGCCGAAGATCTGGCCGAAGGACTCGTACGCGAGCTTGGCATTCGCGATTGCCGCGCGGCCGCGGGCCTCGAGCGCCGCCCGCGTCCCGAGCTCGTTCAGATGCTTGTCGATCTTCGTGTCGAGCCGGCTCACGAAGAAGCTGGCAACGCTGGCGACGCGACTGATGTCGGCACCGCGATCATGCAGCTTCCGCAGTCCGGCGATGTAGGCACGCGCGACCCGCTCGTAGACCTCGACGCTGAACATCAACGTGACGTTGACGCTGATGCCGGCCGCGATGGCGCCCTCGACGGCCGGGATGCCGGCCTCGGTTGCGGGGATCTTGATGAAGATGTTCGGCCGATCCAGCCGCGCCCACAGGTCGCGCGCACGAGCCAGCGTGGCGTCGGTGTCATCGGCGAGATCAGGCTCGACCTCGATGCTGGCGAAGCCATCGGTCCCATTCGACTCGTCGTAGACCCGTCGCAGGACGTCCGCCGCATCCCCGACATCTCCGATCGCTATCTGCTCGTAGATCTGGCGCGCGTCATTGCCGGCGGAGATCTCGCGGCGGATCAGCTCGTCGTACTGCCCGGTGGCGACCGCCTTGGCGAAGATGGTCGGGTTGCTCGTCAGGCCACGGATGCCATCGGCGACCATCTGCTCGAGCTTGCCGCTCTCGAGCAGATCGCGGTCAATGAAGTCGATCCACGGGCTCTGGTCCTGCTCGCGGTGAAGCCGATGCAGCGTGTTCGACGCATCCGCGCGCTCCGTCACCCGCTCCGCCTCCCGGTCCTGATCCACGGCCTTGTCCTCGTGGCGATCCTGCTCCGCTCCTGTCATCTCGCGCTCTCCCATCTGTTCGCGTCTACTCGCGTCGACCGGAGCCGACTTCGCTCTTGTCTCGTCCCCGCGCGCCGGCCCGGCCGACGAGCTCGCGGGCCGCATCAACGATGTGCGACGCGTCGATTCCGGCCGCGGCCAGCAGCTCGGCGGGCTTTCCCGAACCGGGCATGAGGCGCACGGCAAGCTTGACCACGCTCGGATGCGGCTGCTGTTCGGCCAGCACATCGAGCACCGCGTCGCCGATGCCGCCCTCCGGCCAATGATCCTCGACCGTGATGATCGCGCCCGTATCGCGAGCGGCCTCGCGCACGGTCTCAGCGTCGATCGGCTTGAGGCTGTACAGGTCGATGACACGCGTCGTGATGCCCTCGGCCGCCAGCGTGTCGGCGGCCTTGAGCGCCTCGTGCAGCGTGATGCCGGCGCCGATCAGGGTCAACGCGTCGTCATCGGTTCTTCGAATCACGCGCGACCCGCCGATATGGAACGCCTCGCCCGGCTCATACAGGACCGGCAATTTCTCGCGCGTCGTGCGCATGTAGACGATTCCCTCGCGGTCGGCCATCTGCGGGACCAGGGCCGCGGCCTGGTTCGCGTCGGAGGGGTAGAGCACCGTTGATCCATGGATGGCGCGGTAGCTGGCGAGATCCTCGAGTGCCATCTGCGACGGACCATCCTCGCCGATGCTGACGCCGGCATGCGACCCCGCGACGGCGATGTTGGCCCGACTGATAGCGGCCATCCGCACGAAGTCGTAGGCGCGGCTGAGGAACGCGGCGAACGTGGCGGCGAACGGCTTCCAGCCGCGGACCTGCAAACCCACCGCGGTTGCGATCATCTGCTGCTCTGCGATGTAGGCCTGGACGAATCGGTCCGGCAGCTGCTTCCCGAAGTCCTCGGTGTACGTGCTGTTCCCGACCTCGCCATCGACGGCGACAATCTTTCCGTTCGCCTTCCCGAGCGCCACGAGCGCGTCGCCGAACGCTTTGCGCGTTGCCTCCTGCGTGCCAACGCCATACGTCGGGAGGGTCAACGGCGTTGTCGGGAACTCGTGGGGACGGCCCTCGAAGTCGGGCTTCGAGACGTCGACGTGGATGTTGCGCATGCCGCCCAGCTCCGCGATGGCCGCCGCTTCGTCGTCGAGCGGCTTGCCGTGCTTGCCCGGCAGGTTGGCGACGGCCTTCACGCCGCGGCCCTTCTCCGTCTTGGCGATGATCACGGTCGGCCGGCCTTTGGTCTCGATCGCGCGGGCGTAGGCGCGGTCGATGGCCGCAATGTCGTGGCCGTCAATCTCGATTGCCTTCCATCCGAACGCCTCGGCGCGCCGGCGGTAGGCGTCGAGATCCCAGCCATGCATCGTCTCGCCGGTCTGGCCGAGGCGGTTGACGTCGATGATGGCCGTCAGGTTGTCCAGCTTGTGAATGCCGGCATGCTCGAACGCCTCCCACATGGAGCCCTCCGCCATCTCCGAGTCGCCGCACAGGCACCAGACCCGGTACGGCAGCCGATCCAGCTGCTTGCCGGCGAGCGCGACGCCGACGCTGATCGGCAGGCCCTGGCCGGGGGAGCCTGTGGCGACGTCGACCCACGGCAGGGCCGGAGTCGGGTGGCCCTCGATCCGCGAGCCGAACTGGCGGAACGTCAGCATCTCCTCGTCGCTGATGGCGCCGGCGGCCTTGTACATGGCGTACAGCAGCGGCGATGCATGGCCCTTGCTGAAGATGAGATGGTCGTTGCGCGGGTCATCGGGCGTGCCGAAATCGTAGTGGAGGTACTTCGACATCAGGACGGACATGAGATCGGCGGCGGACATGGAAGACGTCGGATGGCCGCTGGCCGCGGCGCTGCTGGATCGGACCGAATCGACGCGGATCTGCTGTCCGAGCTCGCGCCAGTCGTCATGCTGACTTGTCATGGGTGTGAGGCTCCGCAAGTTATCTGCCGAGGTTGTGCGTGGCCTCCTCATGATAGGCCGTTGCGCCGACCCGACCGCTCAGCGATCGATCCATCCGCGGGAAAATCGGTCGTTCAGCGGAGCCGCCGCGATCTCGATAGACCGAGGCCATTGCGCGGGAAGGATCGCTGA
>JBPCLD010000136.1:0-3681 GCA_051003655.1 Candidatus Limnocylindrales bacterium
GCGTGCGAGGCATATCCGAGTCACTTGAGGTTGTCCTGCGGCGGTCGGTCGCACGCTACGCCCCTCGCTAGCCAACGATTAGGGATGGGAGGCACATCTGCCGTGGCTATTGCCTGAGATCGCAGCCAGTCCTGGGATGGCCAGGCAGTGGGGATGGAGGCGATACGGGATCGCCCAGGCGAAACAACTGCCCGAAACGCAACCCAAAGGGCGGCGGTTGTGTTATCCCGACGTGTACATGGACGAACTGACGGAGCGGCTCGCGACTGATCTCGACGGGTCGTTTGTCGATCTCGTCCGCAACCATCAGGACCTCGTCTTTGGCGTCGCCCTGCGCGTGGTTGGAGACGGCGCGAGCGCCGAGGACGTCGCGCAGGAAGCCTTCGTGCGGGCCTATCGCGCGCTCAAGCGCTACCCGGCGCAACGCGTGGTGGAACTCAATCCACGGCCCTGGCTGGCACAGATTGCGCTGAATCTTGCCCGAAACCATGTCCGCTCGCGACGACTTCACAAAGAGCTGGATGACGTCGCCGAACAACTGCCGTCGGCCGACGATGGGCCTGTCCGTCTGGCCGAGCGTCGGGACGACCGACGCATGTGGGCTCGGTTGCTGTCGGGTCTACCTGACCGTTATCGCCTGGCCGTGGCCCTGCGCCACGTAGACGGCTTGTCCTATGAGGAACTGGCGGCAGCGCTCAAGCGGCCGGTGGGAAGTGTCAAATCGGACGTTCATCGGGGCGTCGCGCTGCTACGTGCGGCATATGACGCTGAACAACGCGTGGCCGCCCGAAAGGAGGCAGTCTGATGGCTGTTACTGAACACCAGGTAATCGGCAGCCTCCAGAGCCTTCAGGCCGCGGCTCCGGTTGGCTTCGCCGATCGGGTTGCGGATCGACTGGGCATCGGTGATGCCTATGTCGAGGTGGACGGTCCCATTGGCCCACTCTTTGTCGCCTATGGCGCGCGCGGTATCTCGCTCGTGGAGCGAGTCACGGACGCGGGCGAGTTTGAGGAGGAGTTCCGGGCCACGTTCGGTCGGCCGGTGCATCGCGTCGAGCGCGCGCCCGACCTGATCCAGCGTGTGATCGAGGCGCGGATATGGGGACGGCCTGGCAAAAGCGTGAAAGTTTCGCTGGAGCTGGATCAGCTGCCCGATTTCGAGCGCCAGGTCCTGCTCAAGGTGCTGGAAATCCCGCGGGGCGAGGTCAGGCCTTACGCATGGGTGGCGGCGGAGCTGGGTCGCCCACTTGCCGTGCGCGCGGTCGGAAACGCAGTTGCGCGCAACCCCATCCCGTTCATCATCCCCTGCCATCGCGTCGTGCGAAGCGACGGACGAATTGGCAACTACGGCGCGGGCGGGCCGACGGCCAAACGCGCCGTTCTGGAGTCCGAAGGTCTCGACACGACTGAACTTGAGAGGCTGCCCTCAAAGGGCGTTCGGTTCATCGGGTCCGAGACAACCCACATCTACTGCTACCCTTCGTGCCGCAACGCGCGACGGATCACGGATGAGCATCGCGTTCCGTTCCGCTCCGTGGAGGAGACACGCCGCGTCGGATACCGCGCCTGCCGTGTTTGCCGTCCGGTTGACGCGCCGTTCAAGATCGGCGTCGCTTAGCCCGGGGCGAAGGCTCGGGCGAAGACGACCGGCGCGTGCCAGCGGAAGTCTGATGGAACAAGACGGCTCAGTCGGGCGCGGACGTTTCGCTCGAGCTCGCGGCGTTGCTCGTCGTTGAGCCTGCTGAGCAGCGCGCGCTCGTCGTAGGCGAGCTTGTAGTCGAGATACGACTCCATGGTCCAGTCGAACACCAGGGTCTCCTCGCGCGCTGAAGCGCGAATGAACCCGGCACGACGCAGCTCGTCGGCAGCAGCACGCGCCGAACGCACGTCACCAGCAATCGACTGGTCGGGTTCTTCGGGCTCATCGATCTCGAGGTCGTAGACGGCTTCGTCGAACTCCTCCGCCGCGCGAAAGGGTTCGCGCGAGTCGCGATCCAGCCAGGTCACATAGGCGAGCAAACCTGTCGGCCGGAGGACGCGGCGAATCTCGGCGAGTGCCGCCAGGCGATCCGGCACCAGCTGGAGGACGAACGACGACACCGCGACATCAAAGGAACCCGTCGCTACCGGAAGCTCGTCGGCAGCGCCGGCGGCGAAGGCCAGCCTGCCGTCGGCCGTCAGGCCGGCTTCCTCTGCTCGCGCGCGGGCGAAATCGAGCATGCCCGCTGCGGCGTCCGTGGCGGTTACCTCGGCACGGCGCCAGCGCCTCAGCGCCGCCAGGGCAAGAGTGCCCGTACCCGAGCCGACATCGACGACGCGCAGTCGATCGCCACGGACGACCGCGTCAACCTCGTCGATCAGGCGTTCGGCCGTCTGCTCCAGGACCGGCGCCCAGTAGCGGGCATACTCGGCGGCGCCAGCGTCGTAGCGCTCGATTAGCGGGTTCATCGGCCGGCTGACGAGGCGCGCCGGCTCAGGCCGTGGACGGGGCCGGCTTGGGAGCCTGCTCATCGACCCGGGCGTCCTCGACGTGGCTGAAGCCAAGTCGATTTGCCAGCCGGCCGAGCGGTCCGGGTGCCCACCAGTTCCAGCGACCCATCAAGCGCATCGTGGCCGGGACCAGGAAGATGCGGATGATCGTCGCATCCAGCAGCACGGCGATGGCCATGCCCACCCCGATGCTCTTGATCGTGATCGTCTCAGCGAGCGCGAACGCCGCGAAAACGCAGACCATGATGAGCGCCGCGCCGGTGATAACGGCGGCAGTGCGCGCCAGGCCCTCGGCGACCGAGGCCGTGTTATCGCCAGTCCTTCGATAGGCCTCCTGGACACGCGAGAGCAGCAGCACTTCGTAGTCCATGGACAGGCCGAAGATGACCGCGAACATGATGATCGGGTTGCCGGCGATGGTGTAACCGAGCGGCTCGAAATTGAGCAGCTCGGAGAGGTTTCCCTCCTGGAAGATCCACACGAGAGCGCCGAACGAGGCGGTGATCGAGAGCAGGGTCATGAACACCGCCTTGATCGGCAGCACCAACGACCCAAAGAGCAGGAAGAGGACGATCGCACTGACCAGCATCGTCGCTGCCACCGCCCACGGCGTCGTTTCGCGCATCGACGCCAGGGTGTCGTAGTTGCCCGGGATATAGCCGCCGACCGCCACGGCGGTGATCTCCGCGGTACGCGGGATCGCTCGCAGCTCTGCGGTGACGTTGAGACCCTCGGTGCGGGCCGGATCGGCGGTCGAGTGGGCCACCAGGCGGACAGTCGAGTCACTGACGTAGCGTTGTCGAAGCCGCTCAAGCTGCGCCTGCTGCTCCGCGGGCAGCGAATCGGCGTTCGCGTACAGCTGCGCGACGGCTTCCGGCGGCAGTGGTTGGCCGGTGACCGGATCGAGGATGACGAAGGGGCTCTCGACCGATGTCACCTGTCCCACACTCGCGAGCTCGTTTCCAAGCTGGGTGACGGCCGCCACGTTCACGGGACTGAAGGGATCACCCTGGACGTCGGCCAGGACTTCGAAAGGGCTCGTGGCACCGCCCGGGAACTCGTCACGGAGCGTGATGTAGGCATCGCGACTCTCCCGCCCCGGCGGCAGGACCGACGCATCCAGTACGGCCTGGTTCAGCCTCAGGAAAGGCGAACCCGCGACCAGCAACAGGAGCAGCGTGGGGATGAGGAC
>JBPCLD010000137.1:0-7276 GCA_051003655.1 Candidatus Limnocylindrales bacterium
AGACCACACCGGCCGATCTCGAGCGGGTTTCGGAACCGCTCTGGGGGCTCGCTACCATGGCGCTGGGCATCGTCGTGCTGCACACCATCACGCAGCTACGACTCGTCAGCCGGCTAAGTGGCGCGGCACGGAACGTCGACATCTTCAAGCCCGGGCCGATCAACGCATTCGCGCGACTGACGGCGGTCAGCGCGCTCGGCCTGATTGCGTTTGTGGTCGTCTTCATGCTCTACAGCCCCACGCAACCGATCGCGTACGTCATCCAGGAGTCCGCGCTGCTGGCGGTCGCAGCGGCGTCATTCGTGCTGCCGCTATTGGTGATGCACAATCGCCTGGTGGCGGAAAAGTTGCGCCTCCTGTCGGAATCGCAGGATCGCCTGAAGCTCGTCCTCGGCCGCATCCATCAGGCTGTCGACGCCGACGACCTTTCCCGCGCCGAGCAGCTTCGTCAGACGCTGACCGCTGTGCTGTCGGAGCGTGATGTCCTCGCCAGGCTGCACACGTGGCCGTGGAGCGCGGGCACGTTCCGCGGCTTTGCCTCCGCGCTGATCCTGCCGATCGCCCTGATCTTGTTTACCCAGGTGATCGACCGAGTGATATGACGTCAGCGCGGCGCTAGCCGCTGCCAGCTACCGAGTTGCGGGACCTGGTTGGGGTCGAAGCTCTGCTGGTCAGAGACGATGTACTCGCCTTGCTGATTGACCCAGTAGGTGTTCCAGTCGGCCGGCATCTGGACGATCGTGTTGTCGTACGGATTGACCAGGTTCTGGATCCCGGCCAGCGTTTCGCCGCGCAGGGTGGCGATGCGATCCTGTGAAGCCTGTCGTTCCGCCACCACCTGTTGCTGGAGGGCCTGAGACTCGGCGCGGTGCCGGGCGAGGAGGTCGCCGAGGGCCTGCGTATCGGCAAGCTGTTGCTGGATGCCCTGCGTGAACAGCTGCCGGACGATCTGGTACTGGGCCTCCCATTGCGGTGTCGTCGCCCGACTGGAGACCACGGTCGAGACCACGCACTGGCTCCGATCGAGCACACCGGCGGGCGCGCGAACCGAGTAGGCGAAGGCCGTCTGCCAGAGGATGGGCGGCGGCAGCCCGGACACAAGCCAGGCGAAGGAAACATCCTCCTCCCATGCCTCTCCGTCCTGGTTGAACTGATAGCGGATGCGGAAGGCGGAGCTCGTTGCCGGCCCGCCGTACTGGCGCACGAACTCTTCGGCGACGGCAGGAATCTGGTCGACCCGGACGACTGTGGCGCCACGCAGGTGGGAGAGCATGCCCGGCATCCAGGAGTCCGCCACGAACTGAACGGGGTCGGTTGCCGGCGGCACGTAGGCCTGACCCTGGTAGTTGCCGCCGATCGGTGGAGGGGCCAGACCGGGGAGCGGATTGAACCAGATGAAGTTTTGGGTGGGCAGCCATTCGATCGTCAGTCCGCTGTTCGGATCGGCGATGTGCGTCTGCAGAAACGCGAGCCTGTGCCACTCGGGCCACCACTGAACGCTGCCCTCGCCCAGCCAGCCATCGGGCGCGAGCCAGGTCAGCGCGGTCACATCGTCAGCCATCGGGTCGGTCACGAACCACGGCTCGAACTTGATCGCGTTGCCCGCCTGTGGCGGCTCCTGGGGTCCGTTGCCCTGCCCGGGCTGGACGATCTGCCCCGCATCCGGCGTGCGCAGCGCGGGCTGCAGCTGCCAGTTGAACGAGCTGGTGGTCGATGAAGGCGCACAGGAGGGCACCAGGATCACGCCGCTCACCACCACGGTGAGGAGGGGCACGGCGAAACGAGGTGATCGAGAGGGGCTGAACACGCGCAGTCTAACGGCGCGTCCGGGCGGCGATGCGCTCGAGCGCGCCTTCCCACCCGGCATCGATCGGCACGCCTGGCTCGTCGAGGTCGACAAGGAGTGGGGCGTGATCGGACGGAATCGGGAGGCCCTTGCGTGCCTCTCTGTCGATCTCGGCGAAGAGAACTCGTTCCGCGAGTGGCGGGGATAGCAGGAGATGATCGATGCGCATGCCCATGTTCTTGTGGAATTGGCCTTGTCGGTAGTCCCACCACGTAAATCGGCCAGGCTCGTGGCGTTTGACCCGGTAGGCGTCAACCAGACCACGCGTAAGTAGCTCGGCGAAGGCGTTGCGTTCGGGCTCGGAGACGTGAGTACCGCCGTGGGCGGCGGCCTCGTTCCAGACGTCGTCAGGCGTCGGTGCCACGTTCATGTCGCCACCGACCACGAAGGCCGCCTCTTTGGCTAGTGTCTGCGCCAGCCACAGGCTGAGCCGGTCGTACCAGGCGAGCTTGCCGGTGTAGAAGGGCGACCCGACAACGCGGCCGTTGGGGGCGTACAGCGAGACGAAGCGCGTGCCGGCGATCCTGGCGCTGATCATCCGCGCCTCGTCGAACGGGTTGAAGTCCTCTTCGGCGAAATTCGTGCCGACGCCCGCGCCGCTGTCGCGGACGGGTCCATCCCCGAAGTTGGTGATGATGGAGTCGGGCTCAATGGGTAGCTTCGATGCGATCGCTACGCCGTTCCAGCGGCCCTCTCCGTGATGTGCCAGCTCGTAGCCGCGCATCCGTAAGGGGAGAACCGGCGCGTCATCGTTGGATAGCTTCGTCTCCTGCATCAACAGGATGTCCGGCTGCGCGTGATCGAGCCAAAGCAGAACGCGGTCCATGCGCGCCTTGAGCGAGTTGACGTTCCAGGTTGCTATGCGCATCGGTGTCGATTGTCACCGAACGACGAGAGAGCCCCACATCTCTTCATGGATCGTGCACACGAACTGGTACTCCCGGCGGCTGGCGTCACGAATTCCATGTGGTCTGACTCGCCCAAACGGAAATTGGGCGGGTACTCACGGTAATCGGGTCGAGGAAGACCAGGTTGTGCTCGAGCGTCGAGACGTTCTCAACGAGATCCTTACCAGCTCGCCGGCAGGGGCGTCGAGGCTGGCTGGCTGGTAGCCCAGCCTTTCACCTGACTGGCTTCGAATCGCCAATGGCAACGGGGCGCCCTTGCCGGCCAGGACGTCGCACCCGCCGAGTGTCGCAATGCTGGAGAGCAACACGACAAGCCCGGCCGTGGCGGCTCGTCCGGCCCGATCCACGGCCATCCCGACGATCACTACCAAGGCGAGCAGCCCAAAGTACAGCCGAAGACTTGGCCGCCAGCGGCGCACCGACTCAAGGCCGACCAGACGGTGGCGCGGGTGGGCGGTGGTGTTACATCCATGGGTTCTGAGTGCCCGAGGCTAGGAGCGGGGAGGTGCGACGGCCTATGGACCGTTGGTACTGCGCCTTGATCCCCGGTCCGGCTCTGCTCTGCTTTCCTCGTCCCGTGACACTGCGAGCAGCTGGCGCTCGCCACGCGAGAGCACCCGCGATGCGTGCCGCCTCGCGGGTGAGCGAGACGACAACGCGGCCCGGGATGCGTTCTGTCGGCAGGAATGTCAGGTAGCGGACCTTGCGTAGGTGAAGATGGGCGCCCTCAAGCACATGCTGCGGGTCGGACATGAGCGTGCCGTGCTCGAAGCCCAGGTGGACGTGGTGCTGTTCTGGCGCGATGTACGCGAAATACGTGCCATGCCGGGTGATCGGCAGGTCGTAGCCGATCAGGCTCCAGCCCGGCCTCAGTCGCTCCACCGCGTCCGGTGCAACCCGATGCACGAGACGACGAAGCACGGCAACCTGGCGGACGATGGCCGGCGGATAGAAGGCCAGGAAAGCGTCGATCTCAGCGCGGGACCGATCAGCGTCGACGGCCAGACCAGCGTCGTAGTGCACGCCCGACCAGCGATTTCGCGAGGATCTCCGCCGGCTAGTCCGTCTGTCTGTCGGCCTCGGCGATTGTTGGCAGGCCCGGGACGCCTGCAACATCCTCGGCCAGGTCAGTTTCGGCGCTGCTGACCGAGCGGATCTCCTCCGCCAGGGCTTCTATCTCGTCGGATAGAGTCCGGAACCTTTCGCTGGCTGGGTCAACGTGCCGCTTCTCGTGCTCCAGAACGGCCATCTGCTCGGTGCACACGAGTACGTGCTGCGAGACTGCTTGGAGGTCTTCAAGGTTCGATGCTGTGCCCATCGCCGGCGTCCCCTTTCAGTCTCCGCCGGTCCAGCGTCCCTCGCGGTAGACATACCATACCGGGGTCCTCTCGGCATCCAGCTCCCGCGGCCGCACCACGACGAGCGGGTACCGCTCGCGAAGTCGCTCCTGCAGCGCTGCCGGCTCGGTCACATCGCTGGCCAGAAGCTCTTCGATCGCCATCTGAAACGCCCGGTCCCCGGGCGGGTTGCGCACGATCGTAGGTTTGACAGCCATCGACATCCAAACCGTAGGCATGTGTAACGGCGCGGCGACTCAGGCGCGAGCGCCCATGGCATCACATTGTGGTGTCAGTCAGCAGCCATTGAGCCAGGCAGTGCCCGATGACGGCGCGGGATCCTTCGAGACCCGCCTTGCGCCCGCCCCGGCGGGCAGGCGCCCGGAGACGGTGTACCCATGATGGTGAAACTGGCAGTAGTCAGTGCCCGCGATCGGCTTGACAGACTTGCTCCAGCGCCATCCGGGCTCGCTCATGAAGCGGGTCACGATGAAGTCACCCACGTCGAAGACTTCGACACGCCCGTGCGCATAAGAGCGGACCTCGTCCGCTCGAGTCGTCGACCGCCGCTGGAGCTTGGCCATCGATTCAGTCGCATCACGCGCGCTCGTATGCCTCGCGCAGCCAGCCGACAAGCTCGTCATCGAGCCCCGACTGGTCGCTGATGCGCACCGTGTGCGTGCCCATGCCGGTCGTCGGCTTCAGCCTTTCGGTGGTCGTGGCGTTGGGCAGGACGAGGCAGACTTCGAGCTCGCCCCCAGCTGGGCCGACGAGCGCGAACTGCTTGCTCCGTCGAAGGCTTACATACGTCTTCTTCGGCGCGAGCTCGATATCGGGCCCAAGCGTGTGGACCCTGGCCAGGACGGCTTCATAGAGCGGTCTCAATTCGGCGTTCTTGCCGGCGTAATGCGAATCGACGAGATCAGCTTCGGTCGGCGGGCCGCCCGCGGCCGCTGCACGTGCTTTGAGTGCCAAGGTGTTGGCGTTGCCGTGGGTGAGGTCATGCTAATCCTTCAGCATCGACACGATCTGGCCGTGCTTCTCGAGGCCCGAGCCCTGGATGAGCGCTACCCACTCGGCAAGGATGCGCCCGGTGGCTTTCTCGATATTGGCGATCTGGTTGGCGGTCTGCTCCTCGACGATGCTCATCGGTTAAGTATGTGGCTATAGTCGGCCGTCTGATGGCTGTCAGTTATCGACTACAGGGCGCGACGGCTACCGAGCGCGAGCACACGGTCCCGCTTGATCACACCGTGCCCGATGGCGAAACGATCACGGTCTTCACGCGTGAAATTGCCGCCGTGGGCGGTGAGGACCGCCCATATCTGCTGTTCCTCCAGGGCGGACCTGGACACGAGGCGACACGGCCCACCAGCCCACCCAGCGGCTGGATGAAGCGGGCGCTGCAGGACTATCGGGTTCTGCTGATCGACCAGCGCGGCGTGGGCAGGTCGACACCCGTCGGCCCCCGCATCCCGGGCGAGACGCCGGAGGCCCAGGGCGAGTACCTGACTCACTTCCGAGCGGACTCGATCGTCCGCGATGCCGAGCTCGTCAGGCAGGAGCTGGGCGTCGAGCGCTGGAGCATCCTCGGCCAGAGCTTCGGCGGGTTCTGCGCGATGACCTATCTGTCAATCGCGCCGCAGGGACTGCGCGAGGCGCTGATCACCGGGGGCCTGTCGCCGATCGGCCGGCCAATCGACGACATCTACCGCGCGACGTGGGCGCGGACGCTGCTGAAGAACCGCGAGTACTTCGAGCGATATCCGCAAGACCGGTCGCGCGCGCGTGAAATCTTCGGCCGCGACGCTGAGGACATCCGGCTACCGAACGGCGACCGACTGACGGCCAGGCGCTTCCGGCAGCTGGGCGCCTGGTTGGGCGACAGCGCGGGGTTCGAGAAGCTCCACCAGCTGCTGGAACTGCCGTCCGGTTCGCCTGCGTTCCTGCATGACGCGGAGACCGGCGCGATGACCTTCACGCGCAACCCTATTTACGCGACTTTGCACGAGTCTTCCTATGCCGACGGTGTGGCAACGAGATGGTCGGCGGCGAGACTGATGCCCGCCGAGATCGAAGCGGAAGGGTTCTTCAGCGCCGAGCACGTGTTCCCGTGGATGTTCGAGGACTACGGCTGGTTACGGCCGCACCGCGAAGCGGCCGAGATCCTCGCCGAGCACGACTGGCCGCGGCTGTATGACGCTGAAGCCCTACGCCACAACGAGGTCCCGGTGGCGGCCACGATCTACGTCAACGACCTGTACGTCGAGCGCGCCTTTGCCGAGGAGACCGCTGCCACCATCCGCGGCTTGAAGCCGTGGATCACGAATGAATTCGAGCACAACGGCCTGCGCGCGGACGGAGACCGCGTCCTCGGAAAGCTGATCGACCTGGTGCGCGGCCGCGCCTAGCGGTCAGCGCGAAACTCGGCCAGCCGGATCTCGACGATGCGCCGGATGAGATCGGCCGGCAGTGGCTTGTCGGCGTCGAAGCGAAGCGTTCCCGTGCCGCTGAGATACGGTTTCAGCTCGTCGCCTAGCTCTTCGGCCATGCCGTCGGTCCATGGGAAGAGGCTGAAATGGCGCTTGAACGCGTCGTATGACATGAAGAAGCGGTCGTCGATCTTGAGCGCGGGCATCTTGTAGGACATCTGTTCCACCGCCTCCGGGGCGGCGGACGTCAGGACACCGCGAAGCTGGGCCATGGCTGCATGTTGGATGTCGGGAAGAGCTGCGATGTAGTCGTCGACTTCGTCTTTGCCTCTCATGGCGGAAGCCTACACATCACCTGTCGAGATGAGTGCGCGATCTCACCAGACCTCGCCCGGCCGCCACTCACAGCTGATCGGCGCGGCAAGGTCGAGCGTGGGGGAGGAAGGGGTCTCGAGCACGAGGATGTAGCCGTCCTCGTCCGTCGTCGGCTGTTGGCCGTCCGTCGTCCGAACGAATGATGGTCCACGCCAGATCTGCCATCCGAGGCGCTCGTAGAAGCCCTGACTGCCCGTGCCCAGTGCGCCGAGCTCAAAGTGCTGCGCGATGTAGGAATTGACGTCGCGCATCACGGCCGTTCCGTGCCCACGACGCTGCTGGTCGACGACCGTCGCGACCGCTTCGACGTAGCCGCTGCGCAACGGCGTCCGTCCGACATGCAGCTCCCCCTCCCCGACCCAAACGTGGCAGACGCTC
>JBPCLD010000138.1:0-6253 GCA_051003655.1 Candidatus Limnocylindrales bacterium
GCGCCGCGAGGCCTCCTCGACATCGATCTCGCCGCGCTCCAGGGCCTGGAGGATCTCGAGCGAGTCCTCCCTGGTCATCTGGGGCTGTGGCGGTTGCGGTGGCTGCGGCGGCTGCCCTGGGGTCGGCCCTGAGACGCCGCTCAACCGGACGTCGCCCGACAGCGATCGGAAGCGCAGATGGCCGCTTCCGTCGCCCGAGACCATGGGCCCCTTGCTGTGCTTGGAGAAGTCGAGGCCGCGCTTGGTATCGACCGTAAGACCACTCGTGGCTTCGATCGATAAGTCGCCGCTGACCGACTCGACGGTGTGCTCCGGGCCGGCGGCGAAGCCGCCACGAACATCCATGTCGCCGCTGACCGTTCGCATCCGAACCGGCTGGAACATTGGCGCAGATGCTTCGATGTCACCGGAGGTGGAGGCCAGGTTCGCCTCCAGCGGCTGGGCGCCGGTCAGACGGACGTCACCCGAGACGGTGGTCGCGGACACTCGCCCGCCACTGCCGTCGATCTCGAGGTCGCCGGAAACAGTCTTGTACGTCTGGTCGCCAACGAGATCGCGCGTCTCGATGTCCGAGCTCACGGCATGGATGTCGACTCGGGCGGCCTTCGGGATGCTCACTTCGAACCTGATCCCGTGGCGATTGCGCAGCCCGCCGAGCCAGCCCGCCTTCTCATCCGTATCGATGTGGAGCGAACCCTCGCCGCGGCGGACGACCAGCGGGAGAGGCCGATCGTCGCCGCCGTCCCAGCGCGCGACCACAGTGATCTCGTCACCGTCGACGCCGCGTAGTCTGATGTCACCGGAAATCTCGTTCAGGCTGAACGAGCCGGTGGGGCCGATGCGATGCCGGATCTCGGCGGGCGAGCTGAATGTTTCCTGGCCTGCCATCTAGGCGTCCTCCTCTGACTTTTCGGTGGTGCTGGCGGCCGGCTCACCGCGGAGTGCGGCGGCAGCTTCTTCAGCGGTGATTTCCTTGTTGGACAAGCGCTCCAGGACCGCTCGTCGCGTCGCGGCATCCACTGCGGCCTTCGCCGCACCATCCGCGCCCGGATCCGGGCCGGGCAGTGGAGCCCCGTCACTCAAACCGAGTGCGCGGAGTAGCCCCTCGACCCGGCCACGGATGGTTGGGTACGAGACGCCCAGCTCGCGCTCCAGCTCACGCAGGTTGCCGCGCGAACGCAGGAACCCTTCGAGCAGCAGCATCTGGTCGCGCCCCAGGTTGGCGAACCGGCCGACGTTGAACTCACCTTCGATCGTCGTGCCGCACGTGTTGCAGTGCAGCCGAGTCACATGGAGCTGGCTCTCACAGACCGGGCAGGTGGAGATCACTTCTCTTTGCATGGGCGCAATGTAGTAACAGGCTTTAACTATGTCAAGTCCAACCTAAACAAAGTGAAAGAGCACCTTTCCAAAGAGACTATTCAGATGCACATGCACACGGCAGACGGCTCGACCCTAGACTGGCGCCCAGCCATGACCGATCTCATCGAGTGCGTGCCGAACTTCAGCGATGGACGTCGTCCCGAGGTCATCGACGCGATTGCCGAAGGCGTCCGGACGAGCCCGAGCGTCCACCTGCTCGATCGGTCGTCGGACCCCGACCACAACCGGAGCGTGCTGACGTTCGCGGGCCCGGCCGAGGCCGTTGCAGACGCCATGGAGGTCGCCGTCGAAATGGCGATCGCCAGCATCGACATGAACGCCCAGGAGGGTCAGCACCCGCGGATCGGGGCCGTCGACGTCATCCCGTTCGTGCCACTTGGTGAAACGACCATCGACGAGTGTGTCGTGGTAGCGCGCACATTCGGCAAGCGAATCGCGGACCGCTTTGAGCTGCCCGTGTATCTGTACGCGAAGGCCGCGTTACGGCCAGATCGCGTCGTCCTGGCAGACATCCGCCGACCGCAATATGAGGGACTGCAGGAGCTGATCGGCACAGCCGGGAATGAGCCCGATTTCGGACCGGCTCGCCTGCATCCCACGGCCGGAGCCGTTGCGGTCGGGGCGCGGCCATTCTTGATCGCCTACAACATCAACCTCGAAAGCACGGACATCGAAATCGCCCGACGGATTGCCAAGCTCGTTCGTGAGAGCTCTGGCGGCCTGCCGCGCGTCCAGGCGCTGGGCCTGTACCTGGATGACCTCGGCTGTGCTCAGATTTCAATGAACCTGCTCGATCACACGATCACGCCGATCTGGAGAGTCTGGGAGGCGGTCGGGGAGGCTGCCACGGCCGAGGGTGTCCAGCTGCGCGAATCGGAGCTCATCGGTCTGTGCCCGCTGGCGGCGCTGGTGGAGGTCGCGGATCACATCGCAGTCGATCGGTCGGCTTCGGACGAGGATCGGATCACCGACGCCGCGCGATGGTTGCACATCCGGGACTTCGATCCGTCCATGGCTCTCGAACTGCGGCTGGCCGCCGCCCAGGCTTCGGACTAATGACGCCCGATCGGCCCGGCCTGCTCGTCCACAACGCCACCGAGATAGCCACGCTTGCGGGCGGGTTGCGCCGCGGTTCCACCCAGGGTGATCTGGCACTGATAGTCGCGGAGGACGGAAGCACCGACCCTGCGGTCGGTCCGGCGCTGGCCGCGTACGAAGGGCGCATCGTTGCCGTTGGCCGGCTTGGCGAAGTGGAGTCAAAGCTGACCGAGATGGGCGTCCCGAGCGGAGCAGTCACGCGCCTTGACGCTCGGCGAGGGACGGTCACGCCTGGACTGATCGACCCGCACACGCACCTCGTGTTCGCCGGCACGCGCCACGCCGAGGTCGAGATGCGGCAGCGAGGTCACACGTACCTGGACATCCTCGCCGCGGGTGGCGGGATCCTCCAGACAGTTCGCATGACCCGCGCAGCCTCGGACGACGAGCTGCTGGAGCACGGCCGACGATGGCTGCGCGAGATGCTCAGCCACGGCGTGACGACGGTCGAGGCGAAGTCCGGCTACGGCCTCGATGTCGGAAATGAGCTGCGGCTGCTGGCACTTGCCGCGCGGCTGGGTGAGGAGGGTCCAACTGAGGTCGTGCCTACCTTCCTCGGCGCCCACGCTGTGCCACCCGAATTTCGGGATCAGCCTGAGGGAGCGAAGGCTTACCTCGAGTCCGTGATTACCGAGCAGCTGCCACGAGTGGCGGAGCAGGGCGTTGCCAAGTCGTGCGACGTCTTCTGCGAGATCGGCGTCTTCGAGGTGCCACAGGCGCGACGGATCCTCGGGGCGGCGCGGGAGCTTGGGCTCGCCGTCCGACTGCACGCCGACCAGATCCGCGACTCCGGGGCTGCGGAGCTGGCTGCCGAGATGGGCGCACTTTCGGCCGACCACCTCGGCGCGATCTCCGATGCAGGCATCTCAGCTCTGGCAGTGGCGGCGGATGGTTCGATCCCGGTCGTCGCCACATTGCTACCCATCACCAGCTTCTACCTGGTCGACGAGCGCGACGGCCCGGCGCGGCGCCTGATCGACGCGGGCGTGCCCGTCGCAGTGGGCACGGACTTCAATCCGGGCACCTCTCCGGCGCCCAATGCCCAGCTGGCGATCGCCTTCGCGGTTCACCGCTTGAAGATGACGGCGGGAGAGGCGATCGCGGCCGCGACCATCAACGCCGCGGCCGCCGTCGGCATGGCTGAGAGCCACGGCTCGCTCGAGGTGGGTAAGCACGCCGACATGGTTGTCTGGGAGCCGGACTCGCACGCGCTGCTGCCCTATTGGCTTGGCGCGAACCTCGTGCGCACGGTTGTCAAGCGCGGCCGCGTGGCGTTCTCGGCTGAGGCCGCCTGGTAATCAGCAGCGGCTAGCCGCGGCCGCGCGGCTCCAGGAGCACGACCGTCGTCTCTGTCGGCAGAGATGAGTGCGTGATGGAAATCTTCGGCAGCGCCTCACCCGGCGGGACGCTCATCTCATGCAGGAACCGTTCCAGCTCTGTCTTGCCCGCGCCGTCGGCGTCGAGCGCCATCGGCACGACCATCTTGGCGTCCAGCTGGGCGACGAGCTCCGCCGCCTTCGCCGCAGGCAGAGACCCGCCGACTGGCACGCACACCACCTCGACCGTGCCGATATCGCCGAGCTCCTCTTCGGTCAAAAGGTGACCTACGTCGCCGAGGTGAATGAGGTGGACTCCGTCGAGCTCGAAGACGAAGCAGGTGTTGAAGCCGCGCTCGGCGCCCTGCTTCTCGTCGCGGAAGGTGCGCACGCCGGTGACGAGGATTTCGTGGACGTCGTACTCACCTGGCGAGTCGAGCAGGAAGGCCGACTCCAGGCTCGTCGGTATGGTGGCGCCGTTCTTGCTGGACGCACGGCTGGTGACCTTGTCGATTCGTTTTGTCATTGCCGGGACGTCCAGCCCCAGAGTCGGCTGGCCGTCAGGGTGACTGAAGGTGAGAACGTCGGCCGTGAGACCGCGCCCGGTCGGTCCGACTATCCGCGGGTACGCATCCGCAACGACGATGCCTTCGCGCCCGCGCATTCGAAGGCAGGTCTCTCCAAACGAACTGATCTCCATGGCGAGATTGTCGCAGCGGAGGGCGGGGCACAAAAGAAACGAGGGGCGCCTGCCCAATTGGCGCCCCTCGTTCCGAGGGAGGGAGAGGGAACGGGAAGCGATGCTTCTCGATCCACTGGTCAAAAGACTAGGACGGGCGCGTGAAGGCCCAAGCCGGTAGTCGGTGAAGAAACAGAAATCAAAGGTGGAAAGCGGTGGAAATCAATCCCCTGTCCATCTGCTGCCACAATTCGCCAGTGACACGCGAGATCGTTGGAATTCCACTGATCCGGCTTGTCGCCTTGGCGCTGAGCGCCATCCTTGTCGCCGCGGCATGCGTGTCGATCTCCCTGACGCCCACCGATAGCCCGCGGTCGTCACGTGCACCTTTGGCATCAGGAACTCCGACCGCCCCTGCCTCTCCGACTCCGATCGGGCAGCCGAGCACCACTCCCGGGTCGACCACGCCGGCCACCACGCCGACGACTGGACCCTCCGGTCCGGCCACTCCGGGACCGACGATCGATCCGGCACTGGCGGCGCAGATCGACGCTGTCATCGCCCAGGTGCCGGCGATCCGACAGCTCGAGTCACTGGCCGACGTGCCATACGAGTTCATCACGCGCCAGCAGTTCCGCGACGACCTGATCGAGCTCCAGTTCGAGGAGGTGCCCGAGGAGACGCTGCGCGCCGAGGAGCGACTGCTGAAGCGGCTGGGCCTGGTGCCCGACGACGCAGACCTGCTGCAACAGCTGGTCGACCTCTACGGCGGCCAGGTCGCGGCCTACTACCGGCCCGATACGAAGCGCTTCTACATCATCCAGAACGATCGTCCGTTCGGTCCCGCCGACAAGATCATCGTCGCCCACGAGTACACCCATGCCCTCCAGGATCAGCACTTCGACCTCGAGGGGACGCGCATCAAGGATCTCTCACAGGGCGACGGGATACTTGGCCAGCTCGGTGCGATCGAGGGAGACGCGACGCTGACGATGCAGCTCTGGTCGATCGACAACCTATCGGCCGAGGAGCAATTCCAAGTCCTGATCGACTCCATTGGACAGCTCGAGGATCCGGCGCTGGCAAACATGCCGCCGGTCCTTCGGCGGCAGCTCGAGTACCCCTATGTCGAGGGCTTCTCGTTCATCCAGGGCCTCTACGACGTTGGCGGCTACGACGCGGTCAACGCGACGCTGAAGGACGCCATCCCGGCGTCCACGGAGCAGGTGCTGCACCCCGAGAAGTACCTCGCCAACGAAGCTCCAGTCCACCTTGCGCCACCGGGCGCGATGGTCAACCTTGCGAACTGGCGTGCCGTTTATGAGCAGACGTTCGGCGAGTTGCTCATGCAGGTGTGGGCGGCCGGCGAGGAGACCCCTCCGGAAACGATCCCTGGGCTGCCTGTGGAATGGCCTCACGCCGAAGTGGCTTCCGGTTGGGGAGGTGATGCCCTCGTCATGTTCGAGAAGGCCGATGGAAGTTGGGCGATCGTATGGCGGACTGCCTGGGACTCCGCCGCCGATGCGGACGAGTTCAGGACTCGGTTTGCTGAGCTGGCATCGATGTTCGACGGGCCTTCGGCGATCACGGCTGGCTTCGACGCAGACATGGTCCAAGTAGTCATTGCGAGTGACGACGACGCCCTACGGGCGCTCAACACGCTCAATCTCTAGCTACATCGACTCCGGCGCGGAGATCCCCAACAGGCCGAGTGCGCGCGCGAGCGTAATCCGCGTCGCGTCGACGAGCGCCAGCCGGACGGCTGACGTCTGAGGGT
>JBPCLD010000139.1:0-5015 GCA_051003655.1 Candidatus Limnocylindrales bacterium
GGCGGAGGTTGCGGTCGCGCAGATCGTCGACTTCCTGGCTTCTCGGAGGCTGATCTGATGGCCGTGATCTGGGCGATCGGCGAGATTGCCGACGGCGTGCCAACCAAGCTGACACTCGAGCTCGCGACACTTGCCAGAACGCTGGCGGGGAAGGCAGGTGGTGAAAGTCTGGCGGTTCTCATTGGGCCTGCGGCAGCCAAAACGGCTGAGCAGGTTGCACCTTTTGCACAGGGCGTTCTGGCGGTCGACGTTGATTCGAGCGCCGCCGGGCCCGTGTCAGCCAGCGTCGCGCCGCGTCTCGCCGCGTTGGTGGAGGAACGCAAGCCCGACTACCTGCTCATCGGAGCCTCAAACGACGGCAAGGACATGGCTGGCCTGATCGTCGGGTTGACCGACCTGCCGGTGCTGGTCAGTGGCGCCGGCGTTGACTGGGACGATGATGGCCCTCGCGTTGAGATGAGCACGTACGGCGGCAAGCTCGTAACTCACAGTGCCTTCACCGGTGGTCGAGGCATCGTCATCGTTCGCCCTGCAACGGTAGTTGCAGATAAGGCGTCAGCTTCGGGCAAGGTGGAGTCGGTGACTGTCGCCGTGGCAAACGAGCTGCCGGCTGTGAGCGTCGTCAAGCACGTCGAGGAGGCAGGTGCCACCGCGCCCATCGAGGAGGCACGGATCATCGTCGGTGGCGGGCGCGGCGTCGGCGCCGCCGACGGCTTCAAGCTCGTGGAGGATCTAGCCGCGGCGCTCGGCGGGGCAGTTGGTGCGACCAGGGCGGCAGTCGACTCCGGCTGGATCGGATACGGACAGCAGATCGGCCAGACGGGAAAGATCGTCAAGCCGGCGCTATACGTGGCGTGCGGCATCAGCGGCGCCATTCAGCACAAGGTCGGTGTGCAGACGGCGGGCACGATCGTGGCCATCAACCGCGACGCCGACGCGCCGATCGCCGAGTTCGCCGACCTGATGGTGGTCGGCGACCTGTTCGAGATCCTGCCCAAGCTGACCGAGGCCATCAAGGCCAAGAAGTCAGGCGGAGGTTGACGACTCCACCGTCTCGCTGACGTCCGCTCCCTTCTTGGGCTCCGTCTCGGCCGGCCAGCGCGACAATCCCTCGTCGAGCCGCGCCAACATGGGCGGTGATCCCAGTCGGATCCAGAGCTCGCGCGCCTCGTCAGCAGCCGCCGCCGCATCGCGATTCGCCGGACCCAGAGCAATGGCCATATCCGTGAGCGCGAGTCCAAGCGGCACGACCAGCTCAAGTTCCCGCCACAGAGCAATTGCTTCGCGATAACCGGCCACACCTTCGGCTGCACGTCCGCTCGATGCATCGATAGCAGCGCGCATCTGGTGTCTGGTGGCCTTCATGACCCGCCCCGGATAGGGCAACGGCGGCAGCATATCCGCCGTCCCCTGAATTCGACCGAGGTCGCCCATCCAGAGGGCCGCTCGGATTGCCCATTCGGCCGCAAACGTCACCAGGCTCGAATTCGGGTAGGACATCCCCTTTGATGCGTGGCGGTGCGCCTCCTCGAGATGCCCGCTCATAGCTGCGACGATCGCTTCCATCAACTCGCCTTGCACGACCATGTCATGAAGGCTTCCTTCTACAGCGATCGGTCGTGCACGCTCGAGGAAAGCGGTCGCTCGGTCCTCGTCGCCTCGGAACACACTCAGGACAGCTCCGGCCTGGTACAGCTCCAGGAGGTTCGCATCGGCCGTTTCGCTGTCCTGAAGCTCCAACAGCACACGCTCGGCTTCATCCCAACGGCCCAGGAGAAAATTCGGATATGAGCGGCCGGATTCGAAGGCGATCGCCGCTCCGAGCGTGCCTGACTGGCGACTCACCTCGAGTGCCTGCTTGAATATCGCGTCCGATTCACGCACGTCGTCGGACATCGACAGTACGGCAAGGTTGTTGAGAGCACGTAGACGAGACCAATTGAGGCCGTAGCTCTCGGTGATGGGCAGGACGCCGCGAAGGATCGTCACCGGCTCGTAATAGCGCCCGGCATAACCGAGCACGAGCGCCCGGTTTATGAGCCCCTCCGCGATGATCGGCATCAATTCGAGCTGTTCCGCACGTTCGAGGACCCCATCCACGAGCTCCAGAGCCTTCGGGTCGCGACTGTTGGCGTACGCGCGCACGAGCTCTGACTCCAGCGCCACCCGGTCCGGCTCGCCAGCGATGGAGGCCGTCTCTGCCACCGCCTCCTCCAGTCCGGGCACGGCCTGGGCGGGTCTGAAATCGAGCATCAGGGCGATCGCCACGCCAGCCGCGGCACGGGCAATCCCGTGCATGTCCCCGGCCGACCTGTGGATCTTCAACGCTTCCTCGAATTTGGCCTGCGCTGCCTCCGGGTCCCCATCTGTCTGTTCGTTGGCCGCTCGCTCAAGCAGGGCAGCGCGCTCGGTTGGATCAGTCGTGATTTCCAGGGCCATGGTCAAGAATGCAACGGCCTGAGCGTGAGACCCAAGGCTGGCGGCACGCTCGGCAGCCGCGCGAAGGGCGATTCGTGCCTGTCCGGCGAGTGCGACGGCCTCCGGGCCGGCCGGAACGTTCCGGTGCGCGGCCGCGTAGTGCTCGGCCAGAACGCCGGCCAGCTCATCGTCGCCAAGGCTTTCGAACCAACGGGCTGCCGCCAGATGACGCATCTTGCGCTCGTTCCGAGCGAGCTGGTTGTATGCGACCTCCCTGATCAATGCCTGCACGAAGCTGTACTGGCCACGCTCGGGAGAGCGGGGATCAGCTTCGATGCCCATGACCTCGCGGCGGACGAAACTGTTCAGCATGGGCGTGAGATCGACAGTGCTGACTCCACTGAGCGCTTCCAGCGCGGCAATGCTGAAGCTCTGGCCGAGAACCGCGGCTGCCTGCAGAACGGCCCGCTCCTCGGGCTCAAGTCCGTCTAGCCGTGCTGCGATCAGGGCGGTGAGCGTCTCGGGAATGGCGATCGAATCGAGCTCGCCCAGCGGTTTGTAGACGCCGTCCTCTTCTCTCAACTTGCCCTGCGCGACCAGCATCCGCACCGTCTCGACCGCGTAGAGCGGTATTCCGTCGGCCCGACCAACGATCGTTCTGCGGACCTGGGCGGGTAACCCGGGGACAAGGCCCTCGAGCAGCTCATGCATCGCCGGTTCGGACAGTGGCTCGAGGGCGAGCGAAACGAAGTTGCGCCGTCCGGCACCCCAGTCGGGCCGTCGTTCAAGCAGCTCAGGGCGGGAGAGCGTCAACACGAAAATGGGCAGTGACTTCGTCCAGTCGAGCAGGTGGTCGATGAAGTCGAGCAGGCCGCCGTCAGCCCATTGGAGGTCCTCGAACAGCAGAACGGTGGTGCCGTGCTCCGCGATCCGCTCGAAGAAGGTGCGGCACGCGGCGAACAGCTCGTCGCGGCCGCCGGGCATCGGCTCACCCAGCCCGAGGACGCTCAATAGCGCCTGTTCGATCCACTTCTGCTGCGCCTCGTCGGGCACCCAGTGCCTGACTGTGTCGCTGACCTTCTGGCGCGTCGTGGCCTGGTCGTCGCTCTCCAGCAGCTCAGCTCGGCGGCGGATCATCTCGCCCAGCGCCCAGAACGTGACGCCCTCGCCGTATGAGGGCGATCGCCCCGCGTGCCAGTACGTGTCCTCCACCAATCCGTCTGCGTACTTGGAGAACTCCCACGCCAACCGGCTCTTGCCGATCCCCGCAGCGCCCGTGACCGAGACCAGCCGCGACCTCTTGTCGCGCCCAGTTGCGTGAAAGAGGTCCTTCAGCAGTCGGAAGTCGTCGTCGCGGCCGACGAATGGCGCCTCGAGCGCTCCCGCCCGATTGCGGCCGCCGATCTCGGCCACCACGCGAAGCGCGCGGAACGCAGACACGGGGGCAGTTTTGCCTTTCAGAACCTGTTCGCCCGCCGGCTCGAACTGGATCGCCTGGTTCGCCGCACGCTCCGTGGCCTCTCCGACGAGGACCGCACCAGCTGGAGCGACTGACTGAAGGCGGCTCGCGGTGTTGACGATGTCTCCCGCCACCATACCTTCGCCAATGGCGCCAACGTTTACCGCGGCCTCGCCTGTGACCACCCCGGCACGTGCCGCGATTTCCGGGCCGAGAGCCTTCACGCCATCAACAAGTGCAAGGGCAGCGCGTACCGCGCGTTCGGCATCGTCCTCGCGGGCGACCGGTGCGCCCCAAACTGCCATCACGGCGTCGCCGATGAATTTCTCAATCGTGCCGCCGTGGCGGCTTATCACGTCGCGCGACAGGTCGAAGTAGCGGCTCAGAAGGTCGCGCGTGTCTTCCGGATCGCGGCCTTCAGCCAGGGTCGTGAACCCGACCATGTCGGCGAATAGAACTGAAACGAGCCGCCGTTCTGCGTGCGGTTGCTCTGTGGCGGGTTGACTGGTCTGCGGCGCGGGCCGAGAAGCAGCTATGGCCCCGGCCTGCAGCGTGGTCCCGCACTCGCCGCAGAACTTGGCGTCGGACGCGTTGCCAGCACCACAGTTTGGGCAGATGGCGGCCAGGGCCGACCCACACTCCTTGCAGAACTTGCGCCCGGGCTCGTTCGTTGTCCCGCAGTTTGAACAGATCACAACGTCGCCAGCGTAAAGGATGACGGACTAACGGCCTGTGGACGAAACTAGCGCGTCACGAACGGCGTCTCCCAGTAGTCTTCTCAGGGCCGATCCGTTACTCGGCGAAATATCTGGGGGCTGGGGCTTCTATGAATACCGTCTCGCGGTACGCCGCAATCATTCTCGTGCTGGTCGTGGCAGCTTGTGCCGGCGACCCGGCGATCACTCTTGGCCCGGCCACGCCCGGAACCACACCACCCCCGACCGCAGTGGCAGTCGTGCCCACCCCGACCGAGCCATCAACACCCACGCCGACGCCGACGGCAAGTCCCACGCCGACTCCGACGCCGACTCCAACACCCACTCCCACCCCGACCGCAACGCCAAGCTCAACCCCCACCCCCGCTCCCACTCCTACTCCCAAATCGACGACACGCCCAACACCGAGATCGACACCGACA
>JBPCLD010000140.1:0-4662 GCA_051003655.1 Candidatus Limnocylindrales bacterium
GCCAAGATCCGAGCGTGGTTGCATCCGGACCCGCGGACCAATGAAGCTCCTGCTGCTCGAGGACGACGTGCGCCTCAGCGCCCTGCTCCTGCGCGGGCTGCAGCGCGAGGGTCACGCGGTCGACCACGCGGCCAGCATCGAGGACGGACGCTGGATGGCCACCGAGTCGCCATACGACGCGATGATCTTCGACGTCATGCTGCCCGATGGCGACGGCTACAGCCTGTGCCGCGAGCTGCGCGCCGCCGGGCGCTGGGCCCCGGTGCTGTTCCTGACCGCGCGCGACGCGGTTGAGGATCGCGTGCGCGGCCTGGACGCCGGCGGCGACGACTATCTGGTCAAGCCGTTCGCCTTTACCGAGCTGCTCGCCCGGCTGCGGGCGCTGACTCGCCGCGGGACGGTCGAGCGCCCGGCGGTGCTGCAGGTCGGCGACCTCGAGATCGATCCCGCCGCGCACCGCGTGCGCGCCGACGGCCACGACCTGGCCCTCACGTCGCGCCAGTTCGCGCTGCTCGAGTTCTTCGCCCGTAACGCGGACGCCGTGCTCAGCCGCAGCGCGATCCTGGACCAGGTCTGGGACTGGGCCTTCGAGGGCTCGCCACGCATCATCGACGTCTACGTGCGCTCGCTGCGCGAGGCGCTGGGCGAGACGCCGCAGCGGCCGCGGCTCGAGACCGTCCGCGGCGCCGGCTACGTGCTGCGCTCACCCCCGGATACGCCCCGTCCGTGACGATTCGGACGCGGCTGGCGCTCACCTATGGCGCGGCCGTGGCGCTGACCATCGCGGTCCTCGGCCTCGTGGTGTGGTGGCAATTCGGGACCGCCCTGCGCACATCTCTCGAGCAGCGGCTCGAAACGCGGCTGGCCGCGGTGGAAGCGTCACTGGAGAATGAGGGGCAGGCAGGGCTCCAGGAGAACGACGACGATGGCGACCTGTTCGCGGTGCTGCTGGCCGCTGACGGGACGCGCCTGGATGCCAGCGCCAACGCCCCCTCGCAACTGCGCGTGGACACGCCGCCCGGATCGGCGCAGGAGGTCTCCACCAACGGACACCGCTTCCTGGTCAGGGTCGATCAGGCCCAGGACGGAGTGCGCATCGTGGCCGGCTCCGATCTGGCGGCGATCGAGCGGTCGCAGGCCAGCCTAGCCGGCCTGCTGGCGATCGCTGGCGGATTGGCGGCCTTGCTGTCCGCGGCCGGCGGTTGGTGGCTGGCGGGCCGCACGCTGCGGCCGGTGGCCGCGATCACCGCCGAGGCAGCGGCCATCGGTGCCAGCGACCTTGACCGCCGCCTGCCCGAGCCGTCGCGCCTCGACGAGCTGGGCGTCCTGGCGCGCACGCTGAACGCCATGCTCGAGCGAATCGGCGACGCGGTCAAGCGTCAGCGCGCGTTCGTGGCCGCCGCCTCGCATGACCTGCGCACGCCACTGACGGCCCTACAGACCGAGCTTGAGCTGGCGGACCGGCCGGACGCAGCGCCGGACGAGCTGCGTGCCGCGCTGCGCGCCGCACGTGACGATGCGACGCGGCTGGGCGAGCTGGCCGCTGATCTCCTGCAGTTGGCGACCGTCTCGAGCCAAGGCCGGCAGCTGGTCCTCACCGACGTCGACTTGACGGACCTAGTCGACACGGTGCTGCGCCGCGTCGCCCCGGTGGCCGACCGGGCCGGCATTCGCATCCGCAGCAACGTCGACCACCGCATCGTCCGCCTCGACCGCGTCCGTGTCGAGCAGGCTCTCGCTAACCTGTTGATCAATGCGGTGACGTACTCGCCACCTGACGGTGAGGTCGACGTCATCTCCTCCGCCGACTCCGTCGATGAGCGAGCGTGTGCAATCGAGGTGCTTGATCGCGGCCCAGGCGTTCCCAGCGACGAGCGGCAGGCAATCCTCGAACCATTCCGCCGCGGCGCGGGGGCCCGTGGCAGTGGCGCCGGGTTGGGTCTGGCGACGGTCCGCGCGGCGGTCGAGGCCCACGGTGGGACCGTCACCGTGGAGGACCGCCCCGCTGGAGGAGCCGTTTTCCGCGTACGACTCCCCGCGGCGGATGGCTGAGCAACGGCGGCGGGACGAGGTGCGTGCCTCGTCTGCCGCGGTGAGCGAATCCACCCGCGACGGGTGGGTTGGCCATTTTGATCTCGCCGACGAGACTTGAACTACCGAGTCGGCAACGCCGACTCGCAGTCGCGCAGCAGTTACGGGTGGAGATGGCTCAAGCCCACGGCAGCGCCACTTGGTCCTGTCCGGAGTGAATGCCAGCGCACAGCGCTCGGACGACTCGACCGTGGCTGACGGCTGAGCACAGCGCTTTCGACGGCCGACGTTCTAGCTGATGACCGCCCCCTTTTGGTGGCCAGATCGCGCGAAATTTGGTGACCGTGGAAGCGTCTTCACATACTCGGGTGGGCACTGAGGGCCCTCCTGGGCCGTTACAGCGCGTCGGCGCCCTCGAGCGTTGGACATATAACTATGCCGAGTACGCTCGCTCCCCCACACTCGGCAGCACAGCGCTCAGCCTCGGGTGTATGTCAAGCAAGTGCTCTAACCAGCTGAGCTAGCCGCCCATCATTTCGTGCTCAAAAATTGGATACCTGCCTATCCGACAAAGCGTTCATTCGAGCGGACCGAGATCGTATCAGAACTCTTGACTGAGCGCGATTCCGAAGCACAGCGCTCGATGAACACTTGTTTCTAGCAATCTGAGGTGCCGGCGTTCGCCGTTTCGGAGATCCTGCCGCAACGCCGTTAGCCGTGCATCGCAGGCCACTTGACAACGTGACAACTTGGCAAGATGATCCGTTCATGAGCGCGGTCATCTACTCTGAAGCGCGGAACGCGTTCGCCGACATCTTCGATGTCGCGGTCGCGCACGCTCCGACACGCATCGCGCGACGCCGCTCAGGCGAGGCCGTCCTGATTGGGCACGACGACCTGCTGGCGCTGACTGAGCCATTCGCCTTCCACCCCGCGGTGTACTTCGAGCCGCAGGGCGTCTCGATCTGGCTGCCGGAGCTGGAGCTGTGGGGACGTGGTGCGGACTTCGACGCCGCCCGCGAGGACCTCGTCGACGAGGTGCGCCAGTACGTGGAGGAGTACCTGGCCGACGAGCGGCTGCGGACCGCCCCCAACCATCGGCCACACGCTCCCTGGCTGGTGCGGGCGATGCTGCTCGAAGATGCGCAACTGGCGGAGACCCTGTTCGCGGAGCCTGACGAGCCTCGCTGAGCGGTCACCTTGCCCACCTTCCGCGACCTGAAGGCCTATCTCGAGCGCGACGGCGGCTGGGAGGAGATCCCCAACCTCGCTCGCGGTCGGCGGCGCATCGGCGACCACTGGCGCTACCGCAAGACGCTTCCGGACGGCGCCGTTCTGCGCACCAAGGTGTCGCACGCGCTTGGCGACGAGATCGGGCCGGACCTCCTGAGCCACATCGTGCGGGACCAGCTGCGCACGACGATGGAGCATTTCCGTGATGTTCTGGCCGGCCGTCCGAGAGACGATCGAGCTCCGGCCGAGGAGCAGACGGAACCTATCCCAGGCTGGCTCGTCGCCAGGCTGATCTACACGGTCGGCCTTCCAGAGGCAGAGATTCGGCAGATGTCACCCACAGAGGCTCGCGCCAGATGGGAAAGATTCACACGAGGGGAGGCTAGATTTGATCCCTCGCGAGGTTAATGACAGGCGGCGTCGGAGAGCAGAGGCGATGGAGAGCCGGTTCATCCCGAAGGAGTGTGAGATGCGCCGTCGATCGATTCGTTTCGTCCTCGCGTTTGCGATCACCTCGTAGACTGAATCCATGATCGGGCTGCGCAGCCTATGGACGGGGGTCGGCTCGCCATCGCGATGGTGCTCCTCATGTCCGCGTGCGGAGGCCAGCCATCGCCGTGATCATCTCCAACTGAGCGACGCGATCGTTCGGCGCGCCCGATATCGTGGTCCGCATTTTGCAGGCTCCGATCAGCGACAACCGGGGGAAGGGGCGCCCCCAACCGTGACCGGTCTGCACGACCCCGCTCAACTGCCTGGGTACCGCGGACGGTCGACATCGATGGAGGACGTGCTCGTGCCCAGACGAACCTCTCTACTCGTGGCGATGCTCAGCTCGCTTGTTCTCCTGTTCAGCCTCTCGGTGGCGACGGCCTCCGCTGCCCACCATCCCGGCGCCCACATCTTCGTGGTCGAGCTGACCGGGGAGGCGGAGGTGCCCGGACCCGGTGATCCGGATGCGACCGCACCGCGGCCATCCTCGTCGTCCCCGCGGCCGACCTGATCTGCTATCAACTCAGCTGGCAGAACATCGACGGCACGGTCTTTGGGGCCCACATCCATGAGGGGGCCGAGGATGAGGCGGGACCGATCGTCGTTACTCTCTTCGGAGGTCCGCTCGGACCCTCAACGGCATTCTCGGGCACCGATTCGTTCCAGAGCTGCACCCGCAGCGCGGAGGCCGATGACATCGCCGAGAACCCCGAGAACTACTACGTCAACATCCACAGCAACCTCTACCCGGGTGGCGCAATCCGCGGCCAGCTCGCCTAAGCCCGAATCCACCGAAACGCCTCGGAATTGACCGGTGGAGCGCCTCGCTGAGGCCGATGGCCGGTAACGAGCGATGCAACGCAACCCCACAGGGCCCGCGAGCGGTCAACACACGGTGGCGGCAGG